>JBFMBP010000155.1 GCA_040755155.1 Candidatus Omnitrophota bacterium
ACAACGGATGACAAAACGGATTTTCGGCATAAATCCCCAATCGGACTTTTTTCCTCTTCGTCAGTTCCTAAATTCCGAGCTTGTGGAAAAAAATCTGGTTCCGCATCTTCGCGTCCTTCAGAACCTTGTCCCAGCTAATAACTTCGACATACAAGTTAATATTGCCCATCCATTGAAACCAACCGAGACGGTCGGGCATCGGCTTGAAGTCCTTTTCGCGCTCAAGCCAGGATTCAATTTTTTGAGTCAAATCGCAGACCACATATCCGTAGAATGGGGTGTTGTCGCTGACCAGTATCTTGCGCCCTTCAGGTGTCTTGTATTTGCCGTCGCGGATATCGTTGACGTAGCGTACGATCTGCTGGACCGGGTCTTCCTTCGAAGACGGATTGACGAAATCGTCCCTTTGTGGTTTCTTAAACTCGAAAATTGTGATCGGGTTACTTGCTTCATTATCACCACGAAAAAGAACGCGTTTGTTGTAAACAATAAGGTCTGGGCGTTCTGTATTTTTTCCACCCAGTGGAATGTCGGACGAAACATAAGTGGTGAAATTCAAACGCTCATCTAAAATCCAAAGATTGTGATCCTTGAAGGACGTGATCTCCGTGTCACCCTTTCGCGGAAAGATGATGTCATGGACAACGCCCTCAGATGAATATGCGCCTGTATCATCCATCTCAAGACTCTTACTAAAGATGTCCAGTATTTTCCGGCGGAGCGCAATGTAGTGAATCAAGTCGTTCTTACTGGTGCCGGAGATATTGCTGACAATTTCGAGAACGCTTTCTTTCACGTTCTCGAAATTGCTCTCAGTTAGCAATTTCTCAACATCCTTCTTGATCTGGATTTCCTGTAGGAACTTCTCTTTTTGCAGTTGTATCTCGATCTCTTCATACGATGGATTGTAAGGCATCCCGCTGAGGTCAATCTTTTCAAGAATATCTTTGTGCCACGGTGCTTCCTCGTCCACATATAACTGGACACGCTCTTTTTTCTTTTCCTGTCTTAAAATGATATCGGCGCCCATAGATTCCTTGGCAATCGCTGCGGCTTCTCGCTCGATATCAGCCTGGCCTATTTCAGAGATAAGGTTCGACTCCATCGGGAACTCGAATCCGCCTCGTTCCAGTGACACGTTGCGATCAAGGTACGAACTGAACACATAGGCCTTGATGATGTAGTTACGCTCGTGGTTGATCTCACCGCTACTGTCTTTCTCATAGAATTCGTCCTCGAACTCGGGGATATACTTGTGGATCGCGGAGCCTGAGACTTCCCTCTTGTGCGCTACAAGGCTAATCCGGCTTTTTTGATTCCTGGGAGAATATAGCTTGAATACTCGAACAAGAAACTTTTCATCAACGTTATTATCATTCAGGGTATATGTTTTCCTTTCAACCTGGATTTCTTTGATTACGGCAGACAATTCATTGATGACATAATCATTCAGCTTGATGGCGTCGCTCCCATCCAATTCAGATAGTATGATCTCAGGACATACATAATTCTGCGTGATGAAGTAGGGAAGAATTCGCTCGACTAGGTTTCTGGCTATGGTCGAAAGTTTTTTGTCAAAGGACCGTCCCTTCTTCAAGGTACTCAAGGTCACGACAGTACCGGATTCCTGTTGCTCGCACGCCTCAACTTTTTCATGAACGATGATGTCGTTATCTTTACCCATTGAGAAACGACGCGCCTTGAAGCCGTCGCCGTCCCGAAAGATGCTCCTGACGAAAAGGTTTTCGAAGTATTTAAGGCAGGTAAAACGGCCAAAACCCTTGCCCCCTTCCTTGATCCACAGGTCGGTATAGAGTGTGTCGAACGAGTTCCGATGAACATCGGTAAATCCTATGCCATTATCCTCGATCTCAAAGCTGTTGATTTCCGGAAGACTGTCGTCAATCTCGATTTGGATACTTCGCTGTACACGAATTGAAACTTTTCCATCTGTCTTGCCGACTTCGTCAATCGCCTGGATGGCGTTTACGATCATCTCGATGACCGGTGTGTAGACCGTAGTATTGGCCCGGATGTTTTCGATTGCTCTTTTAATGTTGACGTTGCTCATAGTGGAACCATCACTTCGTTCTTCAGTTGCGGGGCTTGCGAGTACAGGATACCCCATTGCTAAGCGCCTCGATATGGTCCTTGTTAGGCTTGTCGCTCAACGGTAATGAGTTAGCGACATAATGCATGCGTCACCCGGGGCTGGTTGTTTCGGTGATCGGGTACACACGGTTCTTGAGGGGTATTTTCCCCGGATGTTCTCTCCGTCGTCTGTCAAGGCACTTCACTGAATGGTTCCCTAAGCATCTTTGTCACTGTCCCATCCAGATTTGCCGTCGCACACAGCACAGCCCCAATAGTAACTGTTCTCTAAGTTGCCGGTAGAGAGACTATTGCACCAATCGCAATAATCAATCTCTTCAGAATCGTACTTAGTAAAGCACTGTGAACAAATCCAGGTGTCATTGACTTGGACAACCATCTGGTAACCGCCGCATTCTCCACAATGAGCCGATTGGTCAGGGTTGTCTTTGTCATAATACATGCAATCCTTGGTAAAAAATGCCTGGACGTCGTTCTCGTCGAATTCATGGTGGCACTTATCACACTCATGCCAAGGCTCTCCGATTAATTTGTTTTGCTCACCGCATTCGGGGCATTCAACCACCAAACCCGTCTTTCGGACTTTACAGACTAAACATTCATAATCCAATATAGGCTCATCGCCTACGCCTTCTTCGAATGATTCAAAACCGCAAGAAGGACAGATACTAAAGGTAGTTCCACGATTCTTGATGTCTTCTGCAAGCGCGTCGAATTTTGCCTTGAGGTATTTTCGATGCTCGTGCATCGCCTTGTCGATTTTGGCGATTTCTTTTCTGTAACTTTGGAATTGTTCGCTCCATCTCCCGAATATTTGACTCATGTGGTACCAGGCCAAACACTGCTCAACTACGATTTTCTCCAATTCGGCTTTGTTACCTGTATAGCCTGGGTGATAAAAGTGGACCATACGGTTTCGGTGGTCAGAGAGGCGCAAGAAGCATTCGTACTCCGCTTTGTTCAGGCCATCCTGAACGACTGACTCGAGCCGGGCCTTCGCATCCTTGATGCTGACGGACTGAAAATCTCCCGAGCGAAATCTCTTCAGGTTCGCAGTTTCAGGTCGGGTAATGATCAAAGTCCAATGTTCCCAAAGCAGGCGGGCCTTCATGATTAGCTCAACGGCTGCATGGAAATGGATTACCGAGTACTTGGGTTCTTTGTCGAATTCTTCTAGTGATTTCTTGAAGAAATTGAAAGCATTTTCCACCACAAGATTGAAGTCGCTTTTTGCTTGTTTGGGTCTCTTCATGATGCCTCCCGCTTTAAAGAACCTGCACCTGTATATTCATTTTCACCGAACCCAATCATCGCACTTCCGTCTTCTGTTGGCAACGTTTGGAAATTGACCCAGGGCGACAGTTGGTTTTTGACTCACCCCCAATCAAGTGCAGGAAAGTGGGTGTCCCGTAACTGCGGGTAAGAAGATATCCCTAGACAGGTGGATCAATTTCCAAGCGGCGTGTACACCAGGTTAGATTTTTTGGTTCTGAGCTGTTAGGTGTGGATAGAGTTGGAGGACGCTGTCCCCCAAACCCCCTGGGATTTATCGCTTTCGTGCCAATCCCGAAAAGTTTAAAATTGGAAGAAGGACGGAAGATCCCGTCCCTCTTCGGTCTCGGCCTCTGGGTCGGCGCTCCGGTCGCGTCCCCGCGTCGCCGTATCCTCCGCCCAGGCCAAGCGCATTCTAAAACATACGGAAAGAATCCTCAAGAACATGAATGAGAAAGAATTGTTTCGTCTGGCGTTGGGGCTGGCTGCTCCCTGGCAAGTGAAGTCCCTGGAATTTTCGGCGGAAAAGAATCGTCCCCTCGGCGGAAAGCGCATCCTCACCCCCCAGGAAATCGCCGCTCTAACCAAAGCCGCCTATCAATCCTCCTACACCAGCTGCGGCTGCTACGATCCCGCGGTAAGCCCTTTTTGCCGGCGGGAATGCTCCTTGTTTTCAATCAATTCCTGAACGTCATCGGCGATGAGAAAGAAGGGGGATTTTCGCTCCGGGGGCAAGGGGTTGTTTTCTTGGATCAAGCGGCTGGCGGTTAAAAAAGCGAGAAGCCAGACCAAGTGTTCCTCGCCGTTGGAGTAGAGCACCGCCGTGGCATGGCTGCGAATCGTGGAATACATCCCCCGCCGGGCGTGAAAGACCGGATTTTTGATCCAAATCCATTGCCAGGTATTGAGAATGCTTTGGTAAAGCGGCGAGCGTTTTTCCTGGGGATCGATTTCCCGAAGCGCGTGGATGAGATCGAGGACCGTCGGATAGCCTTCGCGCAGAATGCGCTCCGGCGGCCACTGGGCCAGCAAGCGCTGCAGGGCTTTATAGCTGAAGGCGCGGCTGTCCTGTTTGCCGTACAATTCATGCGCCAGGGTGAGAGGGATCTCGAAAGCCCGGTGAAGATGGGCCGCGTCTTCGGTCTCAAAGAAAGCGTCGCGGATTTCGTCCAGGTGAAAAAGCGTGACCGCCTTGTCCGGTTCTTGCCGGAGATGTTCGAACTGGTTGAGTTTTTTCTGAAAAGCCAGAAAGGGGATCGAGAATTGGAGCAAGGCGCTCAACAATATTTTCAACAAATTCGTTTTCCCGGAGCCGGGGACGCCGACGACGATGACGTGTTGAAAGAAATCCTGCATGCGCAATGCGACGGGAAAAGCGGAACGGCAGTCATAGCCGATCAAAATCTCACCCGTAGAGACGGGGTCGCAACGCGTTACGGATCGAATTTGCCCCGGCGGAACCGGTTGCTGGCGCGCATACAAGGCAATCCGCCGTTTCATGGCCTCGTAGGCCGCCGGACTGTTTGTGCGAAGGTACGAATTCCACAGCGGCGTCAGATAGAGATCGCCCTGAAGCAGGGGGGATTCCAGCCACTTGGCGAGTTTGTCCGGATCGAAAGCATTTTTTCGTGATTCTTTCATCGCGATTCTCCCGAAAAAGAATTTTGCGCCAATCGAAACCAGGAGGCGGGATGAGCGCTTAACGCCGCATACACGGATTGGCGGAGAGCCTCGGCTTCGCGGGCGCAATCCCGATGGAATAGGAGTTTTCCGCGGGGAGGGATGAGAACCAACAGACCGCACTGCCGGCAGACGGGTTTGGCCGAGCGCGGGCAAAAACCGATCCATCCCTCCTGCTGGCAATATTGGCAATACAACCGCCGGCAGCAGCGGCTGATCCCTACTTTTTCGGGCTGGGCGGGATTGAGAAATTTCCCGCACGTGGGACAGGCCAATTGGCTCTGGAAATTATGGGTGTAGAGGCCTTGATTGGGGGTGAGAAAATTCACTTTCCCATTCGTGATCTGCACTTCTTGGGCGGCGGCGCAATGAATGATTTCAGTCCATAACTGCGCGTCCAGGAGATAATTCGGGTGGATTCCCAGTTTCCAACAAATCGCGGCTAACAGGGAAGGATCGTGGGAGCGGTCAATGAACATCGCGGACTCCTTTCGCCGGCCAAGCAATGGAGGGCTTTGCTAGTTTAATCCCCCAATCGACCGGCTCTTTTCGCAATAGGCTTCTCATCCTAAAGCCCGCCGTCGGGTAGTTTTGATATTTTTTTTAAAAAAAATCATTCCTTGCCGGATTCCCTCGGGGTTGATCTTCGCCAAAGACTGGGATTCAACCCCGCTCTTCGCATTTTTTTCCTTCAAAACTCACAAAAACAAACCCGTAGTTATAAGCCCTATTCCATCGGGAGAGACAGCTCGAATCGACGAAGGAAGGGAGAAGCCAAAAGAAAAATAAGGAGGAGTCAGACCATGAAAGGGGAAATCTCAACCCATCAATTGGATCTTTATAAATCGTTCTTCACCGGCCGCTTGGATGTCTATGGGACGTATGACTTGGCCGCTAGACGCGCGCGGGTGGTCAAGCAACCCGTGACCGATCGAGTGATCCTCGATCATTTGGCAGGGAAGCAACCTTACGGAGTTTTTCTGTTGGACGGGGAATGGACGCGGGCGGCGGCGGTGGATTTCGATTCCGGCGATGCCCATCCGCCGCTGGCCTGGGCGCGGCGGGCGAGAGAATGGAATATCGCCTGCGTCATCGAAAGGAGCAAATCCAAGGGATACCACGCGTGGGTCTTTTTCGAGCAACCCTGCCGGGCGGCTAACGCGCGCAGGCTCCTGCGGTCGCTCCTGCGGGACATTGGGCAACCAAATCCTGAAGTATTCCCCAAACAAGACCGGCTTACTCCAACCTGCCCGATCGGAAATTTCATCAATGCTCCTTTATTCGGAGCCCTCGTTCCCCAGGGACGAACCGTTTTTCTCGATCCGGAAGCCCAGTTGAAACCCTATCCCGATCAATGGGAATTCTTGCGTTCCATTCAACGCGTCCCGGAAGCGCTGGTTCGCCGCTTTCTCGCCGCCTATCCGGTCGAATCCCTCGCCCGAGAGGAAGTTTTTTCTTCCAGCGAACGGCCCAGCCAAAACCGGGATCTGCTTCCCTGCGCCCGCCGAATCCTGTCCGAAGGCGTGCAAGAATTCCAACGGGTTATTACCTTCCGTCTGGCCATTCATCTGAAAAATCGCGGGGACTCTTTGCAGACGGCCATCCGCTGCTTGATGCAATGGCGCAACAAAAACCGGCCGCGGAAGGGCCGAGGAATCATTCGCCCGGAAGAAATCGTCCAACAGGTCCAATTCGCTTATGCAAAGAATTACCGGCGCTTGGGGTGCGAAGACCCGGAGATTCGCCCTTTTTGCGATCCCCATTGCCCGATTTTTCGAAACCAACGCAAATAAAAATTTTCATAACAACGCTCCCGCCCCTAATTAATGAGGCAAGAGATCGATTTTCGCCATTCTCTTCCTCGATCCGAACGGGCCTGTCCCGCTCCATTCCCTCTAAGGAGATCAATCATGACGGAAGAAAACCTTGATTCCACCCCCTCGCCAACCATCCCGATGGACAAGCCGGAAAGCGAAGATTCGTTAGGGCGAATCCTGATGCGGATGGAGAAAAAACTCTCCTCATCGCAGGCCGACGCCCTCTGGGAAGAATTCCATCCCCTTTTGGAGGATTTCCGGCAACGAATTCTAGCCTTGCTCAATCCGATTCAGGGAATCGATTCCCTCTGCCGCCTGGCGGATTCGCTGCGCTGCGCCCAACAAGGGGACAAACGCGCCAAGCGAACCAAAGACGCCAGCGCTTGGCACGACACGCTCGTGGATGCGATGAAACGCATCGGCATCGAAATCATCGGCTCGAACGAACTGATCGGCCAGATGGCCGATCCCAAAATCGTACGCATTCGCAAAACGTCCCCCGCCGCCGCCGACCTTCCCCCCGGCGCCATCACCGAGATTCTCTCCTACGGCGCCCAAGTAGGAAGTTGCGTTCTGCGTCCGGCGGAGGTGGCGATTATTGCCTATTCGGAAAAGGAGACTTGCCATCATGTCTGAAAATACCCTCTCTCATAACCTGAAACCGTTTATAGCCGGAGAATTCCCCATCGATCCGCGCCGCTGCGCGCTGGGATGGGATTTGGGAAATTCGGAAACGAAAATCGTCATCGCGCATATGCCGCCGATGGACCAGCCGATCTTTCGCCTTCTCCATTTTAACGGAATCCCTTTTATTCCCAGTAAAGCCGCCCTCGACCGGGATAACCAGCTGCGTTTGGGCAGCGAGGCCGAAAACCTGGTTTATCTTGGCGAAGGGGCCATTTATTCGATCGGGAAAGACCTGCTGAAGAGCTTCGACGCCCCCTGCTTGTATTGGAAAAACCAACCCCTAAAACCGGCCGATTTGATCGAGAAATTCGCCGCCTTTATGATCCAGCAGGCAACCGCATCTCTTGGCTTTCCGGCGCAGGAACTGGATTCCTTCATCTCCTGCCCGGCCAATTTTGACAGTCAACAGCGCCAACTTTGGAAAGAAGCCATCGAACGGGCGGGAATTCGCCTGATCGGGATGGAAAATGAACCCAATCAAGCGGTCCGGTCTTTAATCGGATCTCTGCCGGTCAAAGGATACGTAAGCATCCTGGATATCGGAGGCGGCACTACCGACCTGTCGATTGGCGAGATTTCCCCGGAACGCCAACGGTTTTCCATCCTGGGGTCCGGGGCGTGCAATCTGGCGGGGAACAATCTGACTCAAATCCTGGTGGAAATCGTTCAGGACAAGGCGTTAGACGGCCAACCCTTAACCGACCCGGCGTTGCGCTCTCAACTTTATCAAAGCTGCGTCGCCGCCAAACACGCTTTGACCTATCAGCCCGATACCGTCGTTCCCGTTGCGGATGGAAAGCAATTCCAAGCCTGCCGCATTACTGGCGCGGAATTGGAAGAACGCTCCCGCCCTCTGCTCCAGCGCATTGGGGACGCTTACCAGGAAATCCTAGCCCAATCCGGCTTAGCCAGGAACCAAATCCCCACGCAACTCCTGACCGGCGGCTCCACGCTGACCCCCTTCATCCGTAATTACGTCCAACGGGAATTCCCGGACGCCGCCATCTATTTATCCAGCCATCCCCAGTTTGACGTTTGCCTGGGCAACGCCATGTCCGCTCTCGAGCAAACGGTGCGAACCGGCAAAGTCCCGCCTTCCCTTCACTATATTCCGCCGGTGGAAGTGCAAAACATCACTCTCCACGATATCTGCGTCGCCATTTGCCCGGATGCCTCCAAGCCCAGGGAACTCATCAACGACGGCCTGATTCCCCGGGGAACCTTGATTCCCACCGAGGTCTTGGCCGGGGAATACGCCCCGGTCTACCCCCAGCAAACATCGGCGCGAATTGTTGTTTCCAAAGGCGAACCGGAGACGCCGTTCACTCCCGATCAGGAACTGGGTTGGGTAAGGATCCCCTTGAAACCGCAATCCGGCGATCGGGTGGTCCAGGTCCGAGTCGAGATGCAAGTGGATTGCAGTTCCATCGTGCATATCAAAGCCCGCGATTTATTCACCGGCGACGAAAAGCAACTGGATTTATCCGTGGGAATCCGGGAAAAATCCTGAATTTTCCTCCCGCGCCTTTACGAGATTCGGCGAGTCGCGCCGATTCGCCGAATCCGGTAAAGACCGCCAAGCGCCCGGGAAAGCGTATTTAATCATGGCAAAAATCCATTCGACCGGAGAAGTCTCTCAGGCAATCCAAACGCTGGGCATCGGGCGCGAGGATTTACCGTTGACGATAGAAAAACTCACCCAGATCTACCAAACCCGCCTTATGGAGGCAGCGAATTATTTCACCACCGTCAACCGCGACAGCGAGGCGCATCGGGCGAAAACCGTTAAAATCAATGCCGCTTTCGTGATGCTGCGAACCACCTTCGCCCAAATCAATCAAAATCCCTCTCGGTTTTTCTGCTGGCAAGAGCCGCCTCCCGGCGCCCATCCCTCTCCGGCGCAGCCGCCAAGAGAGCATTCTTATAAATCCAGCACTCCGTTCTGGCAATATCCGGAGTTCTCTTCCGCTCGCGAAATGCTGGATTGGGAAAAAAAATTCTATCGTGCGTCGGCATTTTGTCTCGCGCAGGTTCGGCGGGGACTTCAACGGCTGCCGGAACAGGACAGACAATTTATCGGCATGGTGGGGATTATTGCGATTGGCTTTCTTCTGTTTCCCTCTTCGATTTTATTTCAACCGGCCAGCCCGGGACGAGGGAATCGCGCCTTGTCCGCCGGCGCGGCGTCCAGCAGTCCCGTCCAGCATCCTCCGCAAGGCTATGCGAAAACGTTCGATTCGCAAATTCATCCAACGCCGACTCGCTCTCCCAGAATTCTTCCGAATCCTACCCCCGCCGCGCCGACGGGGTATACCGCGCCCATTCCCCCCTCTCCTACGCCGATCTCCAACAAAGATCCGCCTCCGTCCGGGGTTGCTTTCCGCGCCCATTCCAATCCTTGGGGAGTGTTGCAAATTATCGAGAACCAGCGGGTCGTTTGGGAAGGGGAGGCGCCCATGCGAACGATCTATCTCCCGGCGGGGTCTTACCAACTGATCTTCGAATCGCAATCGCGGAGATTGATCCGCAACATCACCCTCCAGGACCCCATTTTCATCACGGCGAATTTGTACGAACAGACCATTCATATCGAAAGATTGGAGGAATAATCATGAACAAGACCGCTTTGTTTTTTTTACTCGTCATCCACTTCTTCCTGCGTGGATGCACAACCGCCGAATTGGCGGCGGGCGGGATTTTAGGGGGAGCGAGCTATCTGGCCATGCAAGACTCCCCCCGGTACGAGAAACCCGCGGCCGCGGAAAAGCCTCCCGCCAAAGAACCGAATACCTACGCCAAAGCAAATTCGGCCCCAGCCAGTCCTCCCGCTACGCAACAAAAACCGGCTTATTCCGTTCCGGAAGCGAACGCCCATTCGCCGGGAATGCCGGATGATTCCCCGGCAAGAGCGCGAACCCTCGTCAGCCAGGGAATTGACTTCTACCAAAAAGGGAAATACGCCCAAGCCTATGCCGCCTTGCGGCAAATCCAACTCAGCGGCCTCCCCGTATCCGACCAAATCCGCATCTATCTCTATTTGGCGGCCAACGCCTTGTTGCTCGGCCATTCCGCCGATGCGCGCTTTTGGATGGAAACGGCTTGGCAAAAATACAGTTACGTCGATCTCTCTCCCGTGTTCGACGATTTCCCGACCTGGCTTGGCAACGAATTAAAGGCGATGCTTCCGAAGCCGTAGAAAGGGAAATTCATCATGGACAAAAAAGCGGCCGTTAAAATTCGCGCGACGCCCGATCCCTTGATGGCGCCCGGCGTTTATCCGGCGGAGTGCCTGGGAGTGGAACTCTTCCAAGGTTATTTTCGATTTCGCTTTCGCATCCTCCATCCGGAGTTCAATACTCTGACCGTATCCGGTCTATGCCCTTCCGAGTTGTCTCCCCAATCGAAACTGAATGATTGGATCCAGGCGCTGACCCATAAAGAGTTGCTGGCCGGAGAGAAATTGGATCTGTAGGAATTGCAAGACGATGTCGTCCAAGCCCATTGCTTCGCTCAAATCGTCCACAAAGAGAAGAATGGCCGCGTCTACATGAACGTCGTTCGCTGCTATCCCAACAACGATCCGGGATTCATGACCCTGGGCAAGGGAAGGGATTGATCTCGTCTTTTTGCGCAAGGATTCATGCGGTTCCAATCGATCAATAAAAAACAACGGAAAGGAGAAGCGATCATGAAACCGGGAATTAACCTTATTAACGTATTCGAACGAACGACTGGAGAAAATGGGGAAGAACATTTCTCTGGGACTCTCGATCTGAACGCGCTCAAAAAGAGCAAAAAAGGGGAAGTGAGAGTCGTCTTGATGTACGGAGACCACTTGCCCGCCTGCCTTCACGGGCTGATCGGCAAAAATGCTGCGACGAAGTCCGGCCTGTTCCTGTTCGCCGAAACGGGACCGGAAAAATAACCATTAACCGAAGCCCTTCCGCTTTGGATGGGGGGCCGATGAATGCTTTCGTCGGCCCAGACGCAAGGCGGAGGAAACCAAAAACTGGGAACGAAGCGCCATGACCGAGACGATTACCCTGCTTACGCGCCCGGATGCGGCCAAATATCTGCGGATTTCTCTGCGTACGCTGTACCAGTTTTTGGCCGACGGCGAAATTCAAAAAGTCCAATACCGGCCGGGCGGCCGAGTCTTTCTCGACAAAGCCGATTTGGATGAATTCATCGAAAAAAGCAAACGCCGCGGCTAGCCGATCTTTTCAATATCGCTGTCCGTCGCCTGCAGATGGGCGTAAATTTGCGTGGTGGCCGCGTCCCGATGCCCCAGCCACGTCTGCACTTTGTACAGGCTCACTCCGGCAATGGCCAGCTGCGAAGCAAACGTATGCCGCAGAACGTGAGGTGTTATTCCTTCCAGTCCCGCGGCTTAGATGACTTTGTCAAATCCTCTTCGAAATTCATAGCGATATCGATCCTGTTTTCGTTCTTCCTCCCCTTCCGAAAATAGGTATCCTTTTTTTTTCTGATTAAGTCCCAAGATTTCTTTGATTTTCGAATGCATAGGAATCGTGCGGGAACGGCCGCTTTTGGGTTTAAAAACCTCCCCCTCCTGCACCACGATCATTCCCCGCTCAAAATCGAACCACTCCCATCGGGCAAAGGAAATTTCCCGCTTGCGCAGCCCTCCATATATCCCCAACAAAAACACCCAATGCCATTCCTGCTTCAAGGCCTTCGCCGCCGTTACTACGCGATCGATTTCTTCCCCCGAGAGAAATCGGGGCAGTTTTTTTTCGACTTTGAACTTCTCCACTTTCCGGCAAGGATTCTGGTCGAGATCCTCCCACTTGACCGCTCGCCCCAGAATCGCGCTGATATGGCGCAGGTAAATATTCACCGAAGAGGGCGCATCTCCCGCCTGGATCCGTTCCCGCTTCATCTGCTCAATCGCCGCGGGAGTAATATCGCTTAATCGTCTTTTCCCGCCCAACGCATGGAGTAAATGCTTTATCGCGCTGCGCTCGATTTCGATGGTGGCGGGCCGCTTGTGTTGAAGCGCGTATTCCCAATACCGATTCAAAAAAGAGAGAATTTCCCCCCGGCCTTTAGTCTCGTGATTCTCGGTAGAAATGGCGAGCTGATGTTCGAGTTCTTTGACTCGGGCGAGGGCTTCGGATTTGATCCCCGTTTGCAGATTCTTATGGAATTGTTTTCCAGCGATGGAATAATAACACCAAAAAGTCTTATCTTGTTTTCGGCGGGGGCGGATATGGACTTTGATCATGATCCTCTCTCCATTCTCATATTATATGGGAATTCTATGGAAAGAGGCAAGTGAAGGGAAAGTGTAAGTATGTAAGTCTTATAAAATAAGCAAGTTATTGGTCGGGGCGACTGGATTCGAACCAGCGACCACCTGAACCCCATTCAGGTACGCTACCAGACTGCGCTACGCCCCGAAAACGTTTTTAGTATATCCATCCATCTCCTTTCAGGCTAGTCCTATTTTATACCCGATGAAGAAAAAGAGACGATTTCCTTAGCGCATCGTCTCCGGCTTTTCGTTCCATGATTTTTCGATTCCAAGACGCTCTCTTTACAATTTGTTCATTTCATCGCAATATGATTGAATTCATAAGCATCGATTCATTCAGGGATAAATCGTTTCCCGCTTCCTGTTCCGGAAACGTTCTAAATTATCAAGGAGAAAGAATTATGGCAATCAACCGCAGAGGATTTTTAGGCGCCGCTGGCGCGGGACTTTCCACCTTAAGTTTCAATATCTCATCAGCGAGAGCGGCGGATATGGCCAGCGTGAAAATTGGAATGTGCGATTGGAATTTGGGCGGTTCCGCCAAGCCCGATTTAATCCCTCGCGCCAAGGAGGCCCATCTCGACGGCATCCAGGTCAGCGTGGGAACGGATCCCAGCAACATCCCATTGCGCGATCCTAAAGTGCGAAAAAAATATCTCGACCTGGGCAAAGAGAACGGCATTGCGTTTCATTCCGTCGCCGCTGGAAGCATTCTCAATATGATCCCTCTCGCCACGGAACCCCAATCGGCGGTTTACGTCATCGACGCCGTGGAAGCGGCGGCCGCTTTGGGCGCGGCGAACATCCTGATCGCCTTTTTCGGCAATGGCGATTTGCGGCTGCGGGATGGGATGGGACGTTATCGACTCTTGAAGAAGGAACCTTTTCAAGTTTTCGAGTTGGACAGTCAAAAAGTCAACCGCGTCGTCGAGGTTCTTAAGCAGATTGTTCCCCGTGCGGAGGAGGCGGGCGTGGCGCTGGGTTTGGAAAACACGTTATCCGCCGAACAAAACCTGGAGATCATCGACCGGATTGGTTCTCCGATCGCGCAAGTGTATTACGATATTGGCAATTCCACCACAAATGGCTATGATGTACCCAATGAAATTCGCCTCCTGGGCGCCGACCGCATCTGTGAAATTCATCTGAAGGATAATGGGAAAGACGTGCAAGTCTTCGATTCTCCCAATGCGGAGATCAAGTGGCCGGATATCGCCAAGGCGTGCAAGGATATCGAGTACGATAAGTGGTACGTTCTCGAAGAGAGCGGACGCGAAAATCGCCTCATCGAGGATACGCGGACGAATGTGGCCTTCGCCAAAAAAGTCTTAGGATGATTGGCGGCCCAAAATGCGGATGGAATGGGAGAGTGAGAGACTCCCTTCGCCCGAAAGGGATGGAGGGAGTCTTTCGTTTTTAGTATAATGCGTCTAAAGACGCAATTCCGAATCGCCGAAAAAAGAAGCGGATCTATTTATTCCGAATATGGGGGATTTGAACGATGCCCGACGCCATTCGCGTTCAATCTCCGCCAACGTTGACGGCTTCGGCGCAATCGTCCGGATTGGCGAATCTTCTTAAAGCGGGATCTTTGATGGGAACCGTTTTATCTCAGACGGAAGACAAAACCGTCGTATCGTTCCAGGGCCGGCCTTATCCCATCGATGTTAAGGGATTGGATATGAAGCCCGGCCAACAGGTATTGGCGCGCCTGGTTGGCGATCAAATTCAATTGGAACTTCGCCCTGAAGAGAGTCAAAATTCGGCAGCGTCCGCCTCGCGAACGCTTGGTTCAACGCTGGCCAATATGGGTCTGCCGCAAGCCAATGCTCAATTCATCGCGCAGGCGCTGCTCGCTGCCGGGATTCCCTTGGATCGCGCCGTATTGAATGAACTGTCGCAAATGCTTCGCAATTTGACGGGGGATCAGATTTCGGCGTTATCGTTCCTGTTTAGCCGTGGTCTTCCGGTCAGCGAATCTCTTGTTTCCTTTATCGCCCATCTCTTCGCTCAGCGGCGCCAACCCGCGCAAACCGCCGATCGGCTGTTAACGGAGCTGCAAGAGTTGGAAGAGGAATTGGATAAGGATGATGACGAAAAATCCGTTCCGCCGGATATCCGCCGGAAATTAAGCGAATTCCGCCATCTCATGCAAAGCCAGATGCCTTCGTTGCGAGATTCTTCCAGCCAAAAATTCCAGGAAGCGCTGGAGGAGTATTTGCGATCCGCTTTGAAATCTCCGGAAGCGTTTATTCAAAATGCCGGAGGAGAGGAAGTGAAATCGTTCGGCGAATTGGCGGTTCGGCTGTTGTCGCTGTTGCTTGAATTGCAGCCGCTTTTTGAAACGACGAAACATGGCGACGCTATCCATTCGCTGATCGAACAGGCGAAAACGCTGCACGAAAGCCTATCCGTACAGGCGTTGCGAAACCTGCCCTCGCAAGAGGATGGGAACGCGGCATTCTTTTTTCTGCAAGTTCCCCTGCGAGGCGACGGCGAAACGAAAAATCTGGAATTGCTTTATAAACCCAAAGGCCAAGATAAAAAATCCGCGTCCATCGAATTCCGCGTAGAGATGTCCAAATTGGGACCGATTCACGCAGACATGCAATGGAATCGTCCGAAACTGACGCTTCATCTGACAGCGAGCCAAGAAAAAGCGCGCCAATTTCTCGAAACGGCGTTGGATGAATTGAAAGAGGCTCTGATTCGTAAGGGGTTCGTCATAGACGGCGCCTTTGTGAAAACCGGAGAGATTCCCGATACGCTGCAACCAGAAAATCCAACGGCGTTCCCGATTTCTTCCAAAGGATTGGATGTCCGCGCTTGAGCCGATTTTTCCCCCGCATCATAATCATGTTTTTTTCATTCAAAATCAAATACGGATTCGCTTGCGAAACAATATCAGATCAACCGCCGCGAAAGGACAGCGCATGGAAACATTGACTTATTGCCGCAAGTGCGTTCTTCATTCCTCTCATCCGGGAATTGCCTTGGATGAAAACGGCGAATGCGATATCTGTCGTGGAGAAAACCGCAACCATTGGATCGAGAACTACGAAGAGATCGCCTCCAATTACGAAAAATTTCAGTCCTACAAGCCAGCGAACGGCGATTACGAATCCGTATTGATGTTAAGCGGAGGGAAAGACAGCATTTACATGCTTTGGAAATTGATCCATGAAGAACAAAGAAAGATATTGGTTTATACGTACAACCATCCTTTCGAAAGCGACAACGCTATTCAAAACGTCCAGAAAGTGTTGGATAAGATGGATGTCCAACATCTTTACTTCACCGCTCATGCCAAATATAAGGCCTTGATGCGAAGCGTTTTCGCGAAAGAGAATCGCTCCCATCAATATCAGAGTGAAATGACGCCGTGCAAGGTTTGCTCTTCGTATATGACGTTGACAGGCTGCCTGATGGCGTTGCGGATGAATATTCCTTTCGTGTTGTATTGCGCCGATCCTATTCAGATCATCGTTTCGGAATCGTTTTCCAGCATCAAGCGGCTGATAAAATTGTTGATGGAATACGTCGATATCGATATGTTGAACTATGTCTTCGATTGCGAAATCGCTTCCCTTCTCGAAAAGCAAGACGAGGAACTTCCTACTGTCGTCTTTCCTTACATTAGCATTATCAACGATTACGACAAAGATAAAATCGTATCCGTTATCAAAGCGAAAGGATTATACGATTCGAGTTCCATACAAACGTCCTGTTCGCTCTATCCTCTACTGGAATATTACGCCTATAAAAATTTCCGTTGTTCCACGGCTTCGGTGGAAATCGCCGCCGCCGTACGCCAGGGATATCTCCCGCGCGAGGCGGCGTTGAACAATCTGAAAGAATATAAAAAAATATTCTACGATATGCTTTCCAAACCCGACCTCTCAGAAGAAGATAAACTATATATTCGGGATTTCGCAGAAAGACAAATTCCGGAATCGAAGGAAGACGCCGATTACGTTTACGAAAAAATTATCGCCATCAAGGAAACCGCCAGGAAAATCGGCGTGGAATTATGATTTCCTACAAACATGGCCTCTTATTCGGAAGGCGGCGGATTGGGCGTTCGATCCGGAAAAATCAGTTCCGGATTTAGCGCTGGAGAATTATCTTCAATCGCTTTCCATTTGGGGAGATTCTTATCGCTTTCAAGGGCTAGAGCGCCGATCGCGAATAAGGATTCCTGAATTTTTTCCTGATCCCGCTGGGCGAGGGCTTCTTTGGCGTTTGCGATTTCCCGGCAGACGAGCAAGCGCCGCCGTTCCTCGCGGTCGGTGGATGCGGGAAGAGACAGATGGCGTTTTTCCAATTGGCCGATTAGGTTTTCGAGCTTGCCCCAGGATAAGGGTTGTTTCTTGCGCCGTCCAAAAAAATTCAAGGTACGGTCCAGATAATAAATGAACGTCCCGAAGATGACGATCGTAACTAAAGGCCAAACCAGCGCGGAAACCATTTGGGCATAGGCTTTTATGAATTCGACGATAAATTCGGGAATGCTCATTTTCGTCTCATGGCGCAAAACGTTTTATTCCCGCCGAACCGGCGGAACGAGCAAAGCAATTCTCTCTCGTATTCCATACGAGTTATTATGCGGATTTCTTTCCTTCCGTTCTAGGCGATAGGAGAGCGAACGGAAGTCTAGGGCAATTTTTTGGCTCTGGTTCGTTTATCCCCCCCGGTTAATTCGAGAGACCATCCCCGGGCGCGTAAAGCGGATAAGGCGATTTTTACCGCCGCATCCAGAGTTGTATTCTCCATATTAATCGTTAAATCGTAAACGCAGGGATCGTTGATATCGTGGCGATAATACCGTTTAATGAATTGGGCGCGTTCGCCATCAACGCGCTCGATCTCTTTCTCCGCCTCGGACGGTTCCACTCCGCGATAATCGGCCAAGTTGCGAATCCGGATTTCGATGGGGGCGATCAATCTCAAATGAAAGGCGTTTGTGCGGCGCAATAAAAAATTGGCTCCCCGTCCCAGGATCACGACGCCGCCTTGGAAGGAAATGGTTTTCACGGCTTCCGCCAAGGCGCGGAAATAATCGTCGCGCTCCACCAGCCGCTGGTTCAACATGCCTTGCACCCATATCTCCAACGCTGAGCGCTCGTGTTCGTCCAGCGATTCCACCATTTCGCTGCGTACGCCCATGTGTTCGGCGATGTAATTGACGATCTGCCGGTCAAAGAGACCGTAATGCAATTCATGGGCGAGCAGGTGAGCGAATTCCCTTCCCCGGCAGCCGCGCTGGCGGGAAAGCGTAACGACGGGTTTGGCTTTCGCGGGATGTTCCGCGCTTTCATCTAATTTCAGGCTTTCTTTATAAAGGGAGATTTCTTGGTTCCAGCGGTTGATTTGACGATTGACGATCTGATGAATATCGGTCATACCGGCGCCTCCTGTTTTGGAATCCTAGGGCGCCCTCTAAGGCCCCCCGCCTTTATTTTACTCGAAATCCATCTTTGGCGATCGAAATATTCCCTTTCCTTCGCAGCACGAAGAGTCGGGAGAAAATCTCAATTCCTCGCCGCCCTCAATTCTTCCAACCAGGAAAGGAATTCATCGAGACCATCGCCATTCTTAGCGGAAATTTTAAAAATTTCAATCTCCGGATTGGCGGCGAGAGCGTCCCGTTCCATTCGTTCTACATCGCAATCGACGTACGGAAGAAGATCCAGTTTGGAGATGACCATCGCGGCGGAAACTCGCAGGGCGACTGGATATTTCGCCGGTTTGTCGCCGCCCTCCGTAACGGAAATGACGGCGATTTTGATATCCTCGCCGATCTCGCAACTGGCGGGACAAACGAGATTGCCGACGTTTTCGATGAACAAGAATTGCTTGTCCGGGATGGGAAATTCCGTCAAGGCGTTTTCCACCATCTTGGCGTCGAGGTGGCATGCGCCGATAGTGTTGATTTCATAGGCGGGCAGGCCGCAGCGTTCGATGCGCCGCTTATCTTCGTCCGTCTGCAAATCGCCTTCGATGACCGCCGCTTTGCCTTGCAGGCGCGGCGCCAGCGCTTCCAAGAGGCTGGTTTTTCCCGCGCCCGGCGAACCGATCAGGTTCACGGCGTAAATGCCTCTCTTGCGGAAATCGGCGCGCAAAGCTTCCGCGATTTCCCATCCTTTGGCTTTCACTTTTCGATCGAGCTCAACCTTCGTCGTCATCCAATTCGATTTCCTTTACGTAAAGTTCCATTCCCTCCGTCAGGACGGCTTTTCCGCCGCAAGCGGGGCAAATCGGTTCCGCATAACCGTCTGAGGAATAGCGTCCGCAATTCGCGCAGAACCATTCGGCGGCGGTCTCTTCGATTTCGATTTCCGCTCCCTCCATCAGGGTGCCTGCGGAGATGGCTTCGAGACAGAAGAATAAACTCGCCTTTTCCAGCCCGGAATACTTTCCCATGCGCAATTTAACGCGCAACGCTTTGCGCGCCCCATGCCGGCGCGCTTCCTCTTCCACGCAATTCAATATTTGTTCCGCAAATCCCAGCTCGTGCATACGATCGTTCCCGTTATGGGAGAGCGATTATTCCCACTCCAAAAAAGCAGACGTTGGAGCAAATCCTCATTGGAAGATTCCCGGCGCGCCATTCGCGATTATGGCAAGAGATTTCTTTAGAACCTCGCCGGGAATAGAGTAAAATAAGGATAAAACTTATGTTTCATCATTGTAACCGGTTCGCTCAAGACTAACAACATTCGCGGATGGAAACCTTTTTCAATAACTCATGTTACGTATCCGGGAATACGGGCATCCCGCCCGCAAAAGCGAAAAACGATCGCATGAAAGCCCTTAACTTTTCTTGCGGGATATAGAAAAATGTTGACCGATGAGTCACTTACCGAGGAAAGGCACTCGGCGATGGCAGAAAGAAAAGCCCTGCCGCCCCGCCGTTGAAACGGCGGGCTATTGTCGTTTGCCCCTTTAAAGGGGCATATGAAAATAGCCCAGCCTTTCAAGGCTGGGATGGCGGTTTGCCCTTGCTACCCAACCTTTTGGGTACATTTTACGTGACTTATAAAAGTGTTTTCTTAGGAGTTGTCTTACGAAATAGACCCATAAAGAAACGGATTAAAATATCAGCAGTTAGATTCCATTGGAATTTTCGATGGAAGGCGGCTTTTTCTTTCGCCGAATTTTAACCTATTGGACCGGATTCCTATATCGGCGCTGGATATTTCGCGCCGCGATGCAGGATGACGTCATGGACGGTAGCTGTGGCCATCAAAGAAACGATTAACGCTCTCTGCGCCAAACTCGCTTCCGAAAACCTAGCCAATCCCCAGGTATTAGCGGGAATTCATTCGCAATTCGAAGAGATTGGCCAATGGGCGAAGGAGCATTCCGAGCCGAACGTCATCGTCGCGGCGGAAGAGATGGCGAACCTGGTCGAAAAAATCATCTTGGAAGAAGTTCCGGATCGCGATGACTCTCTCGAAGCCGTCCGAAAGACGGCGTCCACACTTCTTGAACTTTATGGCGAAGAGGAAAAATCTGGAGGCGAGGACGCTGCGCCTCGAACGGATGCGCCGAAGATCGATATACAAGAGATCATCGAAACTCTTTCGGAAACATTAGTCTTATCCAACCTCAACGATATGCAGGTTTTAGCGGGAATTCATTCCCAGTTCGAAGCTATCGAACGCTGGGCGCAAACGCAATCCCAAACGAAAATCACGGCGGCGACAGCGGCAGCGATGAATATCATCGAAAAGTTGATTTTTCGGGAAATTCCCGATCCTTCCAGCGCCATCGATACAATCAATAAGACCGTTTCCGTATTGCAAGCCGCGATTTGCGAAGGCCGAAGAGAAAGCCAAACCGAATTCCCGCCGGAATTGGAACAATATCCATTCGAGAAAAAATCGCAACTATCGGCGCTGCTAACTCAGAGTAAAGCTCCACGCCAGGAATCCGCCGCATTATCTCCGCCTCCCGGCGTAGAAGAAGCCATGTTCGCCGATTTTCTCACTCGTCAGAACAGCGCCTTGGAAGAGATGGAAGAACTTTTTCTCATCTTGGAGAAAGAAGACAATGAGGAGAATAAGCGCGCCCTGCATCGGTTGATTCATACCCTGAAAGGGGAATCCGGCATGTTAGGGCTGCACGACATCGAGCGCCTTTGTCATGCGGCGGAAGATTTGATCAAGCGAATTCAACCCAGCCTGATCATCGATATTCTTTTAAACGTGAAAGATTGGCTTTCGCAAACGTTCGACGCTTATGCGGGGAAAAAACCTAAACCTGAAGCGATCGACCGTCTCTTGAGGCAAATCGAAAAAGCGGAAGAACCGCTGGCGGAGGAAAAACCTGAAGCGCCGCCGCCTCCAGAAAGCGTAGAGCCTCCCGCCCCAATCGCCCTTCCCGCCGAAATGGATTTGGGAATTCTCCATGACTTCATTTCCGAGGCAATGGAGCATTTGGACGCTTCAGACGTGCATCTTCTCACATTGGAAACGGAACCCACTCATGAGGAAGCCCTCAACGCCGTCTTCCGCGCATTCCATACCATCAAGGGCGTAGCAGGTTGCCTGGAACTGGGGGAAATTCGTTCGTTGGCTCACGAAGCGGAAAGTTTGTTGGATCGCGCCCGAAAAGGAAATCTCGTTTTGGAAGGGGAAGCGATCGATATCACTTTCGCCGCTGTGGACGCGATGAAATATCTCGTCAACAATCTCAAAGAATCCTTGGCCTCTGGCGCTTCTCTATCTCCATACGAAGATTTACCCCAAGTCGTGGCCGGAATCCAGGCCGTAATATATGGGCGAAAAGAGGAAAAACCTCCCTCACCCATCAAAGCGGGTCCCATCCCGCATAAAGATGTTCAATTGCCGCCGAAAACACTAGCTGAACCCCAAATAAAACCAGCGCCCTCACCCGCGGTCCAATCCGCCGCCGTCCCAGCGACGGTGGAAAAATCGGTGACGGTTTCGCCAAGCGCCGTCACTCCCCCCTTGGCGGCGAAATCCTCGATGCCGGGTCAGGGCATTAAAATCAAGGAAGTGGTGAAAGTCGACGCCGCTCGTCTCGATCACCTGGTGGAAACGATCGGCGAGCTGGTCATCGCCTTCTCTATGGTGCGGCAATCTTTCGAAAAAGAGGACATACACGCCCAGCGGTTGGACCGTCATCTCCGGCAGTTGGATAAAATTACCCGCGAGTTGCAGGGAATGGGAACGTCTTTGCGCATGGTTCCCATCCGCGCCACGTTCCAAAAGATGGCCCGTCTGGTTCGGGATTTATCCCACAAAACGAACAAGCCCATCGAGTTCGTCCTTTTCGGCGAAGATACGGAATTGGATAAGGCGGTTGTGGATAAGATCGGCGATCCGCTTGTGCACATGATGCGCAACGCCGTCGATCACGGCATCGAGGAGAGCAAGGAAAAACGGCGGCTAGCCAATAAGCCCGAAACGGGACGGATCGAATTGCGGGCTTTTCACAAAGGGGGGAATATTCTGATCGAAATCGAAGATGACGGGCGAGGGCTTGACCGCGAAGCCATCCTGGCCAAATCGCGAGAACGGGGCTTGATCCGCGACGGCGACTCTCTCAGCGAACGCGATATTTTCAACCTGATCTTCGAACCGGGCTTTTCCACGGCGAAAAAGATCACCGAAGTGTCGGGACGGGGCGTGGGGATGGACGTGGTGAAACGCAACATCGAATCGCTGCGAGGGCAAGTGGAAATCCGCTCCGAATTCGGCAAGGGAAGCGTCTTCACCATACGGCTTCCGTTGACGTTGGCGATCATCGACGGAATGGTCGTCCGAGTGGGGAACGAGCGGTATATTCTACCCACACTTTCCATCATCCAATCGTTGCAACCGCGCCGCAGCGATCTTACCACCGTGATGGACCGGGGGGAGATGTTGAAACTGCAAGGCCGATTAGTGCCTATCTTTCGGCTGGGGCGACTCTTTCAATTGAAAAGACAAGAACCGGATCCTACGGAAGCATTGATCGTCGTGGTAGAAGACAACGAAAAATTGGCCGGGCTCCTCGTCGACGAATTGATCGGCCAGCAGCAGATCGTCATCAAATCCATCGGTGAAATTTTTCAAGGATTGCCGGGGATTTCCGGTGGAGCGATCCTTCCGGACGGCCGCGTTGGTTTGATATTGGACGTGGGCGGATTGGTGCGGCTGGCGAACGACAGTACCGCCAAAAACCGTTCCCTGCGAGAATCGGCGGCGATTCCAGATGAGTACTAGTGGTTCATTTCATTTGAAATAGTTCCCTCGCCCTCTGGGAGAGGGTTAGGGTGAGGGAGTTTTTCACAGTTTAATTACAAAAAATCAATTGAAATAGACCACTAGTCTCATACCGATGAAAAACAGAAGGAGTCACGGAAAAAATGAACGGCGAAAAAGTTTCCTCCCGCAATGGGGCCGATTCCGGCTTGGAGAGCAAAGCGGGTAAATATCTCACATTCCGGCTGGGCAAGGAAGAGTATGGCCTCGAAATTATGAAAGTCGTGGAGATTATCGGCTTGATGGAAATCACAACGGTGCCGCGCACGCCCGATTTTGTGAGGGGAGTGATCAACTTACGGGGCAAAATCATTCCCGTCATCGATTTGCGGCGAAAATTCGAATTGCCTTCAAAGGAAGATACGGAAAGAACGTGCATTATCGTCGTACAGATCGATCAATCCGTTTCCCAAGTTACGATGGGCGTTATCGTCGATGACGTCTCCGAGGTCGTCAATATCCGCGCCGAACAAATTGAACCTACGCCTTCTTTTGGGGCGAATGTGAATACGGATTTCATTTTAGGCGTCGGCCAGGTTGGAAAAAACGTTATCATGCTGTTGGATATCGGCAAAATCCTTTCCTTCGAGGAGATCAGATTAATCGACCAGGTCTCGCACTGATGGATTGTGGCGGATAAAACGAATGGGAGAATGCAAATTATGACGATTCATTTCAATTTACGGGCGAAACTCTTATCGATTGGATTAATATTATCGGTCGCGCCTATGGTCATTACCCTCGTTCTTGTATTGAAATCGAACCAAAAGATGGAGAAAGCAGCGTCGGAAGAGTGCATCCAATTGGCGAGGGCGGACCTCGACCATATCGTCAAGGGCGTTTATGCCATGTGCCAAAGCCACGCCGAAGTTCTGCAACAAGCGGTAGACGCTTCTTTATCCGTAGCGGATAGCGTGATGAAAACCTACGGCGCCGTCAGTTTTTCTCCCAGCGAAATGGTTTCCTGGTCGGCCATCAATCAATTTACGAAAGACGGCAGCGCGATCAACCTGCCCAAAATGATGGTGGGCAACGTCTGGCTCAAGCAAAATAAAGAGATCGACATAGACTCTCCTATCGTTGACGATGTGAAGAAGAAAGTAGGGGGAACTTGCACCATCTTCCAGCGGATGAACGAGGCGGGAGATATGCTCCGCGTCTGCACTAACGTTTTGAAACTGGATGGAACTAGGGCCATCGGCACTTATATTCCCAAAACCAATCCGGATGGCGCGCCCAATCCCGTCGTCGAAACCCTGCTCGCCGGCCGAACCTACAGAGGTTTGGCTTATGTCGTCAACGCATGGTATATAACGGCCTATGAACCGATATTCGATGGCGGCGGAAAAGTGATCGGTGCGCTCTATGTCGGCGTGCCCGAAACCGTCTCTCGGGAGATCAAAAATATCAAAATCGGCGAAAGCGGCTACGTATACGTCCTCGATTCCAAAGGAACCTACGTCATATCAAAAGAGGGAAAGCGAGATCAGCAAAATATATGGGATTCCAAAGACGATGCGGGCCGATTTTTCATTCAAGACATTTGCAAAATAGCCGTCAGTTTGAAACAAGACGAAATCGGCGAACAAATCTATCCTTGGAAGAACGAAGGCGAGGCGACGACTCGTTCCAAAATCGCCCGTATTATGTATTTCAAACCCTGGGATTGGATCATCGGCGCCGGAGCGTACGAAGACGAAATCTTTCGAGCGGAGAGAAAAATTTCCCAGATCGGCCGCACCAGCAATATCTTATTATCCATCGTTGCGGGCGTGAGCATTCTCGCCGCCATATCGATCTGGTTCTTGGTGACGTTGGGAATTACCCGGAAAATCGGTTTCTCCGTAAGTCGGCTGGCCGAAACGACGGAGAACGTTACGACGGCGGCGGACCATATCGCCCAATCCAGCCAACAGCTGGCCCAGTGCGCCAACGAACAGGCCTCCTCGTTGGAAGAGACGTCGGCTTCCTTGGAGGAAATGTCCTCCATGACCAAGCAAAATGCGGAAAACGCCCGTCAGGCCGACGCCATGACGATGGATTTGCATAAATCCGCCGAAAGTTGCCGCGATTCGATGCGGAAGATGACGAAGGCGATTCAGCAAATCAAATCGTCCTCCGATGAAACGGCGCATATCGTCAAGACGATCGACGAGATCGCCTTTCAAACTAATCTGCTGGCATTGAATGCGGCCGTGGAAGCGGCCCGCGCGGGCGAGGCGGGCAAGGGATTCGCCGTCGTGGCCGAAGAAGTGCGCAACCTGGCTCAACGCAGCGCCAAAGCCGCCCAGAACACGTCGAAACTCATCGAAGAATCGCAAAAGAATGCGGAGCACGGCGTTTCCGTTTCGGATGAAGTGGCGGACATTTTGGAAAAAATCGCCTCCGGAATTCAACGGGTAACCCAGCATATCGCGGAGGTATCCTCCGCCAGCAACGAACAGGCTCAAGGCATCGGACAGATCAACGAAGCCGTGATGCAAATGGATAAAATCACGCAATCCAATACGGCTTCCGCCGAAGAATCCGCCGCCGCCAGCGATGAACTTTCCGCCCAAGCCAAGTATCTCAGCGATACGATGAAAACCCTTGTTTCCTTGATCGGCGATCAAACAGCCCAAAAAACAATGGTGAACGAATGGGAACGCGGGAGAAAAGACAAGACGGGAAAGGATAAACAAGCGTTCCAGAAACGCCAACCCCTTATGCTGCGCCAAGAGACCAAGGAAAGAAAACAATTGCCGTTATCAAAGAAAAATTCCCAGAAACTCAGCCCGGATGAGAGAAAAAATCTCCGTCCGGAAGACGTGATTCCGCTGGATGACGATTTTGGGGATTTTTAAGGAAAAGAAGTAACTAAGTAGAGGCTCTTGCAAAATTAATGAAATCCGTCTTAAAATTCTCCCCCCAAGATTGGGGGGAGTTAGAGGGGGTTGATTTTAATGGACTTATGTCAACCCCCTCCTAACCTCCCCCAAGCTTGGGGGAGGAATAAAGGAATTTTGCAAGAGGCTCTATATAAAACAAAAAAATAGAATCGATGCGATCGCAATAATTTTATTCTATTCGCGGGAATGGGGACTTTGAATAACAATTATATTAATCCATTCGTGGAAAGCGTTTGCGATTTTTTTTCCACCATGCTGGGCAGCGAAGTGAAGCGCGGCGACATACGACTTACGCGCCGCCAACCTGTCGGCGCACGGGAAATCGCTGTTAAAATCCAATTTGCGGGAACGACCAATGGCATATTGGTCTTTTTTCTTCCCGCCGCTACGGCGATCGAAGTTGCGCATCGGTTCATCGGATTGGATATGGAAACCGTAGACGATTGCGTTTTGGACGCCGTCTCCGAGTTCGCCAATATTGTGGCGGGAGGCGCGAAATCGAGAATACAGGCGGGATTGAACGGTCCGCCCCTTGATCTTAGCCTTCCAGAAATCATTCGAGACAGCCATAATTTCACCCAAATTCTCTCCCGCTCCGCATGGCTGGAAGTTCCTTTCGCCAGTGAGATTGGACCTTTTGAAATCTTGATCCACCTTGAAATGAATAATCGAAAGAGGAGAAATGATGAAAGCGTTGATTGTTGACGATTCGGACGCCATGCGCAGGATTCTGATGCAATCTCTAATCCAGGCGGGCATTAACGAATTCGGACAAGCTTCCGACGGATTGGAAGCTATGGCCGAAGTCGAGAAAAATCAATACGACGTCATTTTAATGGATTGGAATATGCCAAAGATGTCCGGTTTGGAGGCATTGAAGAAAATCCGCGATGCGGGAAAAACGATGCCGGTCATCATGGTTACGACGGAAGCGGAAAAAGGCCGAATCATCGAAGCGCTCAAAGCGGGCGCCAACAATTATATCGTGAAGCCGTTCAAAACGGACACGATTATCATCCGCGTTCAAGAGACGCTAGGGAAAAAATAATCGAGCGTAGAATCCCCTACAGCATTTAACGCTAACGGACTGGAAATTGGATTCAAGGAGGCTCGACGATTCCCTTTCGACGCCGAGGCCAACGCGAATCGGCGGATGTTGTTACATTGAGCAAACGACTGAGGTGGTGAATTTTTTTGACCATTCAAACCTACAACGCCAATCTATTGAATCGTTTTCCGCAAGAATCTCAAAATCTTCCTTTTCGCTTTTCGGAGATGGACGCTGCTTCCTACGAGCAGTTCCGAACCATCATCTACGAAAAAAGCGGCATCTCTCTAGGGACGGGGAAAGAGTCGTTGGTTTCCGCCCGCATCGCCAAAAGGATGCGCACTCTCGACCTAAAAGATTACAAAGCCTATCTCAACCACTTGTATTACGACGAAACCGGCGAGGAAATTTACAATCTCCTAGACGTCATTTCCACCAACGTTACCAGTTTCTTTCGCCAACCTGACCACCTGGATTTTCTAAGCCAGGTTTTTTCCCAATGGATCGAAGAAGGCCGCAGCCGGTTTCGTTTTTGGTCTTCCGCCTGCGCTACGGGAGAAGAGCCGTATTCCTTAGCCATGAAACTTCTCGACGCGGCCGATAGACGGCGCGTCGACATTAAGATTCTCGCAACGGATATTTCCACTCGAGTAATTAAAGAGGGAATGCAAGGACTCTACGAAAAAGAAAAACTGAAGCCGGTTCCCGGTTATTACATTCCGCAGTATTTCCAGGCGCTTCATGGAGAAGGAAAATCGTTTTACGAGATCAAGCCATTCGTGAAAGAATATATCCTATTCCGCAGGCTCAATTTATCCGCTCCCCCCTTTCCGATGCGTGGACCTTTCGACGCCGTTTTGTGCTGCAATGTTCTGATCTATTTCGACGACGCCGTGCGCAAAAGACTGCTGGAGAACATCCATCGGCTCCTAAAACCCGATGGATATCTCTTTATCGGCTATTCGGAAAGCATAAAGCTTCTGGCGAATAACTTTCGCATGATTAAACCCTCTATATATATAAAAGAATGAGGATCCTAGAGAAAGATGGTTCGAGTTTTCGATCGGCCACTCAGGAATTTTTCGAGCATTCGTAAAAAACCTAACCATCTTTATCTTTTTGAGGGATAACCGCGGCTTGATATAATCAATAATAGAATCTGCTTTATCCCGACAATCGACGGCCATGAAAAAAATACAAGTCCTCATCGTTGACGACTCGCCGCTGGTGCGAAAAATATTTACGGAAGAATTGTCGCGCGATCCTGACATTGAAGTCGTTGGTTCGGCTCCGGATCCCTATATCGCCCGCGATATGATCGTCTATCTCCAGCCGGACGTCATTACCCTGGATATCGAAATGCCGCGTATGGACGGCATCACCTTTCTGCGCAAACTGATGCACTATTACCCGCTGCCGGTCATCGTCATCTCCTCTCTGGCGCCTGAAGGAGGGGAAGTGGCCCTCGAAGCGATGGAGGCGGGAGCGGTGGAAGTGATGTGCAAACCGAAAAAAGGGTACTGGATCGGCGACATGTCTGTGGAATTGATCGATAAGATCAAGGCGGCGGCCCAGGTGGACGTGCAAAAGCGGGATGTCCGATTAGCAAGTCCTTCCGCACAAGCGAAGCGCCTCCCATTAAAGAAAACTCCCAATAAAATCATCGCCGTTGGAGCGTCCACCGGAGGCGTCCAAGCCTTGCAGATTCTTCTTCATAAGATGCCGGAAAACGCCCCGGGCATGATCGTCGTCCAACATATGCCTGAACATTTCACGTTATCTTTCGCCAACCGCTTAAACCAGATTTGCCAGGTCGAAGTTAAGGAAGCGGAGAATGGAGACTCCGTCGTTCCTGGCCGAGCGCTGATCGCGCCCGGCAATCGGCACATGACGCTGCAAAAAAACAAGAACCAGTTTCAGGTGGAAGTAAAACAAGGGCCGCTGGTGTGCCGGCATCGCCCTTCCGTCGACGTGCTCTTCCAATCCGTAGCCCGAAATGCAGGAGGTCAAGCCATCGGCGTCATTATGACCGGAATGGGAAAAGACGGTTCCAAAGGATTGTTGAAAATGAAAGAGAACGGCGCATCGACCATCGCTCAGGACGAAGCCAGCTGCATCGTCTTCGGGATGCCGAAGGAAGCCATTAAATTGAACGCCGTAGATTACGTTTTGCCCCTAGAGCATATTGCGGAAAAAATACTGCAACTCTGCGACTCGACTTAATCCGCTGTCAGAAATAAGAAATAATCGGCCCAAATAACCCGTCTGTGAAATCGCCATTTCTTTACTCTTCCTGGCCGCGATAGGTCATAAGGCGATTCTCATCCACATAATCCGTCTTGAACGTAGACATAGTCTGGGAAAGGGATGTCGATTGGGCGGCGTTTTCCTGGGTGGATTGGTCGATTTCAGATAAAGCTTTGTTGACCTGATCGATTCCCTGGGCCTGTTCGTTGGAAGCAACGGCGATTCCTTCGACGAGATTGGAGGCTTTTTTGCTTTTATCAGAAACATCGGAAAACGCTTCGCTTGTCGTCTTCAACAAATTGCCGCCATATTTGATTTTTTTCACCGTGTCTTCGATGAGCGCCGCCGTATTTTTCGCCGCTTCGGCGGATCGCATCGCCAGGTTGCGGACTTCATCGGCCACAACGGCGAAACCCTGCCCCGCTTCGCCCGCTCGCGCCGCTTCGACGGCCGCATTCAAGGCGAGAAGATTGGTCTGAAAAGCAATTTCATCGATCGTTTTTATGATTTTCGCCGTTTCGGCGCTTCCTTCCGAAAGTTCCTCCATCGATTTATTCAGCGAGAACATCGAACTGTCGGCCTGGTTGATTTCCTTGATGATATTCTGCATGAGTTCGTTAGCTTCCTGAGCTTTGGAGGCGTTGTGCTTGGTCATGCTGGCGATCTGGTTGATGGAAGCGGAGGTTTGTTCCACGGCGCTGGCCTGTTCCGTCGCGCTGCTGCCTACGACGAAAGCCGCTTGTTGCGCTTGCGTAATTACGGCGTTCAGTTTTTCGATAAAAGAATTGAACAAGTTCGCTACGATGCCGATTTCGTCATGGCTCTTGATAGGGATGCGGCGCGTGAGGTCTCCTTCGTCCTGTTCGAAGAGTTGCAGTAAATTCACGAATTTTCCCAGAGGTGCGCCTACGAAGCGCCGCACAAGAATAAACATGGCGACGACGATGACGACGATGACGCCTAATATCGTATAAACGGAATTATGAAAGCTGCCTTCCTTCATGACGGCTATGGTAGCCGTCGCTTGCCGTTCGACGTCCGCCAAGGCCTTGGTCGAGAAGCGAAAATAGGTAGTGCCTCCATTTTCTCCCATTTTCCAGGCATTGTGGCAACGAATGCAATCTTGAACGACGGGTTGGGGCTGGAAGATTTCGATCGCTTCGCCAATATGCCGCATAATCATATCGGGATGGCTCAACAAACGGTCTTTGAGGTCATCCGGCGCTTTTTTTCCGATATTGGCGGCGTCCGAGGAGTGTGTAACGACGCCATTGCGGTCGAATAAAGAGAATTCCAACAATCCTTCCACTTCTTTTTGTTCTTGGAGCAGTTGAGTGAATTTCTTCATTTCACCCCTCTCCAAAGATCCGGCGATGGAACGGTCCACCGATTTGTAGATATTTTTTGCGTTTGTCTCTTCCCGTTCGCGCAAAATACGGATGTTGCCGTCCGACAGGCCGGTGATTTGCTTCACCATGCTTTTATATTGGAGGAGTTGGGCAAACGTGACCACGACGATCAAGCCTGCCAAGAGCGATAAGATCAATTTCGTATGAATTCTCATGAGCTCACTTCCCTAGGCCTTGTTGGACTCGCCTTTCCGATAGAAGGGAAAGTCGGCTTTGGATGCGAAAGTTTCCGAAGCGCAGCCGATGCAAGGAGCGCCCGCCTTGATGCAAGTGTTGGTATGGGAGTTCCAATAGCGCAGCGTACAATCCGCATGAGTCTGCGGACCGAGGCATCCTAACTTAAAAAGACAGCCTTCGGAGGACAAGGTCTGGGCAAAGGACTCCCGCTCGTAATCGGCGAAGCGGGGACATTGTTCGTGGATCAGCCGGCCGTAAAACATCTTGGGACGATTAAAGCCGTCTAGTTCCGGCAGACCGAATTGGAGAAGATGAACCAGCGTACCCGTCAACCAATCCGGATGGCAAGGACAGCCCGGCAGCCGGATAAGAGGCTTCGCTATTCCCTCGTTTTCCAGAAATCGGGGGACGCTGACGGCTCCGGTCGGATTATTCTCGGCGGCGGGAATGCCGCCAAACGCCGCGCAAGCCCCAATGGCGATGACGGCGTTTGCTTTTTGCGCGGAACGGGAAACCAGGCTGGCGATGGACTCTTCGCCCATTTTGCAGGCTTCCGGCATTCCCGCGGGAATGCTGCCTTCCACGACGAGATAAAATCCCCCCTCTTGAATCATGCGATGAACGATCTCCATTCCAATCTCGCCCGTGGCGGTGGAAAGCGTCGAATGGAAGCGCAGAGAAATCGATCCCGTGAGTATTTCGGCGGGAGTGGGGCTGTCTGCGTTTAAAAAAGAAACGGAACAGCCAGAGCAGCTTTGACCTTGCAACCAAACGACCGGCGCCTGGCCGGCGGCCAGTTGTTCCAACGATTCCGCGATGCGGGGAGCGGCGGTTGCGCCCAGACCCATCATAGCGGCTAGTTTTACGCTCCGTTCCAAAAATTCCCGGCGGGTTATACGCGGCATGGGATCACTCCTTCTCAATGTACGGCGCAGGCGATGCATGGATCGAACGAGCGCACGACGCGCGCCGCTTCGATCGGATTCTTTTCGTCGGCGATCGGCGTATTCAGTAACGCTTCTTCCACAGGCCCCCGCGCGCCGCGATCGTCGCGTGGAGAACAGTTCCACGTCGTAGGCACTACGCATTGGTAATTGGCGATGCGGCCGTCGCGAATTTCCAACCAATGGCCCAATGCTCCCCTCGGCGCTTCATGCAAACCGGCGCCCGTCGCCGATGGAGGAATCTCGAAATCGTGATAAGTGGGGGCGCCGGGCTTCAATTGTTCAACCCATTCCGCACATCGATCGGCGACGATTTTCGTCTCGATCGCCCGCGCCGCATGGCGTCCCAACGCGGAATTCAACACTTCCGGACCGCTGTAGAATCGAGTCAATACGGAATCGACCAAAGATTTCACAGCGGTATTTGTCCCTCTATGATAGGCGACGAGAATGCGGGCCAAGGGGCCAACTTCCATCGGTCTTCCGCCATAGCGAGGCGCTTTAAGCCAGGAATAGGCTCCGCTCTTTCCTGGCGCGGGAACCGTCGCGCCTTCCGAAGGACGCAAACCGGAAGGAGACGAGAAGAAGGAGCTGCGGACGTCTTCGGCAATCTTGCCGGCTTCGAATTCTTCCAATTTTCCGTCGATCATCGCCCCGGGAGGGAAAAGCCGGGCGGCGCCATCGGACGATTCGGGGAAGACGCCGTAGGCGAGGTAGGCGCCGATGCCTTTGCCGATGCTGAAATAATCGGGAAAGACGCTCGCCACAGCCAATACGTCGGGGATATAGCATTCATCGATAAAGGTTTGCACTTTTTTCAGTTTCGAACGATAAGCGGCGATTTTAACGGCGTCGATGGTTTCCGATACGCCGCCGGGAACCAGAGTGGCGGCGTGCGGCAATTTCCCGCCGAACAAAGCGGCCATTTGGTGAGCCAACGCCCGCATGTCGAGCGCTTCCAGATAATGTTTGATGGCGGAGATATTGATTTCGGCGTCCGAAACGTATTGCGCATCGTATCGGGGCAGAAAAGGCGCAGCGGGATAAAGCGCTTTGGATTCCAATTGATGCGTTACCCAATCTTTTAGACTGACTAATACGGCATCCTTGCCCTGATAATTCGCAATAGCGGCGATGTCGATGAAATCGAGCGCGCAAAGGTGATAAAAATGGATAATGTGCGATTGGATAAAGTTGGCGCCAAGGATCAAGTTTCGAGCCAGGCGCCCATTATTAGGAGGTTGTACGCCATAGGCGGCGTCCTGAGCAAGAATGGAAGCCACTCCGTGGGAAATAGGGCATACGCCGCAAATGCGTTGAGTAATTTGTTGGGCGTCCAACGGATGGCGCCCCCTTAGAATGACTTCAAAACCGCGAAACATTTCCCCGGAACTGAAAGCGTCCGTCACGCGGTTATTTTCCACCTCCACGCGAATGGCCAAATGGCCTTCGATTCTAGTAAGCGGATCGATATGAACCGTCTTAGCCATGAGTTGCCGCCTCTTTTCCGTCTATATATCTCTTGATAAAAGAAAAGCGTTTCCGTTCCCAATTAAGAAATATTTTCGGCTTTTCCCTAATTTAAAAAGAAAAAATCTTCTTCTCTTTATATGAAATAAACATGACGTTTTTACGGATTAAGTATTATTTCTTAATAATAACAGAGAAAAGGGTTTATTTTATAGGGGCTGCGATCGGAATTATGTCGATAAATTTTCCGGATTTGGGCGTTATATAATCAAAATTCATTATCTCATGCCGCGCGTCTGAAATCGCGGGCATCGCATCCCTAAAAAACAAAAAAAATCATGGCGGGAACCTTTATCTCCGCTCCTTCGTATAAAGAGACGAAATGGATGAACGAGGCGAGGCGCAGGGTATGGAAGAATGGGTCGAACAGTGCCGCAACGGCCAGGCGAGCGTTTACGCCAAGGTCGTCAAGGCGCTGCAACCGAAAGTGCTGGGATTTCTCTACCGCATGACCCAAAACCGCGAACTGGCGGAAGATATCGGTCAGGAAGCATTTTTACGCGCTTTCCGGCTTTTGGATCGATACGATCGGAAGAAGGCCGCCTTCTCCACCTGGTTGTTTACGCTGGCTCGAAACCTGTGCCTCGATGAGTTGCGTAAAAGCCGAATTCGTTCGGTCAGCCTGGAGGAGGCGGCCGCAATTCCAGCGGAATCGGAATCGAATCCGCATCGCGCCGTCCAGGAAAGGGAATGGGAGCAACGCATCGCCGAAGCAGTCGGACGATTGGAACCGGAATACCGGGAAGTCTTCGTCCTGCGGGAATATCAGAATCTGCCGCTTGAAGAGATTGTTCAAATCACCGGTTTTCCGTTGGGAACGATCAAATCCCGGCTGCATCGGTCGCGTCTGCGGCTGCAAGAAATCCTGGCGCCGATGATGAACGACTTGTAAAAACGGGACTGGGTGACAAGGAGCTGGGAGACTGGGAGACTATGTCCCCAAGTCTCAAAGTCCCAAAGTCTCACAGTCTCAAAAAAAAGGGGCGAATCATGGACGAATTATGCCGTCGATACCAAGAAAACTGCGGAGACGCCGATATGCCGGAGGAACTGGCCAACCACGGCGCGTCGTGCGAAAAATGCCTGGCGTTTTGTCAGCGGCAAGAAGCATTGGCTAAGGTCTTGCCGTCGTGGAAAACGCCCGCCTTTTCCGAAGATTTCACCCTCGGCGTCATGTCGCGTCTGGCGGAGGAGCGCGCGCCGCGCCGCGTTCGCGATTGGCTGCGCGGTTTATTTTCGGCCCGGTTAACGGCGCCGGTTCCCGCCGTCGCTCTCGCCAGCCTTCTGCTCGTCGCATCTTTGGGATTAAACCTGTTCTTCTGGACTAATTCCGGAACGGATAAGACGAACATTTTGATCGCGCCTGGGGGGGTCTCCACGATTCCCAACGCCATACCCGCTTCCGGTCCCTATTCGCTATTTCCGCGAGAATGGAATGCGGCGGGCGCATTTTTACTCATTCCAATGGTGGATATCGACCTGTTGAACTCCGAAAAAGAATGGCTCGTTCACCCGACCGTCAAACCATCGAACAAAATATAACGAAACAAGGAGAAAGAGAAATGAAAAGGTCTGTTTATAAAATAAGTTCATTATTGATAATAGCGATTTTTTCCGCAACGGTTTGGGCGGAAGACGCCGCCTTGAGGGCGAAAGTGGAGGCGTTATACGCCAGCTACAAACAAGCGATCGAAGCCAAGGACGTCGACGCCGTCATGGCGAATTATTCTTATGATTATCTTGCGATTTTCATGGGCATCCCTAAGGAATCGCAGCGAGATATGATCAAGGGTCTTTTTAATCTATGCCAAGGCGATATTCGGTGGTCGGCTAAAATCGAATCGGTCGAGCAGAAAGGCGATTATATCAAGGTCGTATCCAATATCCTGCTCGAAGAGAAAAAAGACGCGAAATGGACGCCGATTTCCAAAAATGCGTACGTGGAATTCCTGTCGGAGGAAAAAGGCGCGCTCAAGATCCGGTCCAACGCCGCTATTAATAAAGAGCGGTTGAAATGGATCGACGGCAATCAATACAAAGATGGAAACACTGGCGTTTCGTTGACGGCGCCGAAAGATTGGACCATCATTCCTATGATCGTCCCCAATATGAATGACGGCGTGGCCGTCATCGCTCCCGACGCCGTCTGCGTCGGCGTACTGGGGATGTTGGAGTTACCGGGAAACATTGGAGGAAAAGAAGCGGTGGAGGGGGATGACGCCGCCGCGAAACGGTTGGCGGGCGATTCCTACAAATTGTTCCAATCCGGTCCGCGAACGGTCGGCGGCGCGGAAGGATACGAGAGCGTAAGCCAATTTCAATTGGTAGTCGATAAAGCCGTATTCCCCGAACGGAAGCGATGGCGTGTTTATTTCAAATCGGGTGGATTGCTTTACATATTCAATTTCGACGCCTTCCCGCCGGATCGATGGGAAAAAGTGAAGCCGGGATTCGAATCCATCCTCAATTCCTTCGCTCTCTCCGCCGACGCCAAGGCTAACGCCGCGAACCGGCTGCGGGAAAAAAAGGCGGGCGGCGAAGTAACGGGACGCATCTATACCAACCGCGAATACGGCTGCCAAATCGCCGTGCCTGAAGGGTGGAAACAAAAACCGACGACGTTGGGAGATGCGTATCTTTTCACGGTGGAAATGGCTCCGCCGCAAGGGAAAAGCCTAGTTCGCTTTTTAGCCGTGGACACGAAAGGCAAACTTGGTTTGGACGATCTCGTGAAAGGCGATATCGAAACGATTAAGATATTGACGAAAGATTTTACCAGCGAACCCACGCAGGATATTCAAGTTGGATCCCTCAAAGGCAAGACATACAACATTCAATTCTCCTTGGAAGGATTGGGAACCGTGAAACGGAAATGCGCTATGTTCATCGTCAAGAATATCGCCTATTTCATTATCTGCGACGCTAATCCTCCAGCGGAATATCCGACGTTGGAATCTAAATTTAATGAGATTATCGAATCGTTGACCATCAATTGAGGCGAAAGGAAATGCAGGGGCGGCCGCGGAAAGGCCGCCCCTGCGGAATCATAAAATTTCAATAATCGATTGAAAAAAAATCGAGGCATAAGATGGAAGCGGCGATCGTCATAGAAAACGTCACAAAGCGATTCCGGCATACCGTCGCGTTGGATCAGGTGAGTTTTTCGATCCCGCGAGGCGAAATCTTCGGTCTTCTCGGTCCCAACGGGGCCGGGAAGACTACCCTTATGAGAATTCTCGTCGGCATTTTGGGAGCAGATGAAGGACGCATCCTATTCCGCGGAGAAAGCGACAAGCCCTTGAAACACCGTCTCGGCTATTTGCCGGAAGAACGTGGGCTTTATCAAAAAATGAAAGTGATGAAATTCCTTCTGTATTGCGCTTCCATCAAGGGCGTCGGCAAGAAAGAAGCCTTGCGCCGGATTGATAAAGGCTTGGCTCGGCTCAACCTGCCAGGCGTAGAGAACCAAAAGATCGAAGAATTGTCTAAAGGCAACCAACAGCGGATTCAGTTGCTTATTACTCTCCTGCATGAACCAGACCTCTTGATCCTGGACGAACCTTTTTCCGGCCTCGATCCCGTCGGTTCCGACCTGATGAAGCAAATCTTGATCGAGGAAGCGGAGCGGGGCGCGGCGGTGATGATCTCCACGCATAACATGGAAACCGCGGAGCAATTATGCCGCCAAATCGCCTTGATCCATCGCGGACGCCTCCTTCTCTCCGGTTTGCTTTCTCGCATCAAGCAGGAACAAGGCCAAGGCGAATTGATCGTGAATTATCAAGGCGATTCTCATCAAGCGGAAAACCTTGAGGGCGTCGTCCTAGAGTCCGCCGAAGATCATTGCCTGCGCTTGCGCTTGGCGCCGGAAGCTTCTACGCCGCAAATCGTCAGAGCCTTGTCCAACCAGCTAGACGTATTCAGCGTAACGCGCCGCGAGCCGTCGTTGCACGATATCTTCGTGCAACTCGTAGGGGGAGAGGAGAAAATATCATGAACATGAGTATGCGCAACATCATTCTCGTCGCCAAACGCGAATTGGGAGAAATTATTGGAACGAAGGGATTTCTCTTAATGTTGTTTTTGCCGATGGCGATGTTGTTTCTCATGGGCGCCTTGATTCCATTAGCAGACAAAATGATGCGCAAAGCTAACGCAACGCGGACGCAATCCTATCGCATCGGCATCATCGGCTCCACTCCGGAAATCGTCAAAGCATGGCGCGAGAAAATTCTGGATCGCAAACTGGCCAACGGGCTTCCTATGTTCGAATTAATTCCTCTCTCATCCCTCACTCTTCCCAAAGAAGCGCTGGAAGCGAGCGCCAAAAGCAAAGTGCGGGGCAAGGAATGGGACGCCTATGCTATGATTCAAGGCGACATCCTCGAACAAGGACGCTGCGACTTCAACAGTATGCGCGGCTTCGATATGCGGTTGACGGGCGATTTATCGCGCGCCTTGGCCGACGTGACGCGGAAGGAGCGATTGAAGGCGGAAGGATTGGATCCGGCGCGCATCGACCATCTTACGCGCTGGATCAATTGGAACGAGTACGAACTATCGCCTGCGCCGGCGGCGGATGGAAAAGGCGGCGATAAAAGCCGCGCCGGTTTCGATAAGTTGTTCATTCCCGCTTTAGTATGCATCATGCTGATGTTCTTCTTGACCTTCGCCACCACCCAGCGCATGTTGCGCACCATCGTGGAGGAGAAAACATCGCGCGTCGTCGAGGTGCTGCTTTCCTCGCTCTCTTCCACCGAACTCTTGGCGGGAAAGGTTTTCGGCTATTACTTGATTGGTTTAATTCAATTCGCGGTTTGGGTGGGATTCGGCCTCGCCGCGTTATATTATAAGCAAATTCCTATCGCCAATTATGTTCCTGCCGGTTATTTCTTTCATTTCCTCATCTTTCTCACTACAGGATATCTCTTTTACGCCGCCGTATTCGCCGCCATTGGAGCGGTTGTTGGCGACGAGACGGAATCGCAGCAACTCCAAGGAGTGGCGACGATCGTCATCGTCATTCCCTTGATGTTCAACATCGTACTGATTACTCAGCCGAATTGGTGGCCGGTGCGGCTGCTCAGCTTCGTGCCATTCTTCTCGCCCACCGTCATGGCGGTGCGGATGGTGGTTGTTTCCATTCCCTGGTGGGAAATGTTGGCGATCGCTTCAACTACTTTATTATTCGCCATAGCGGGGATTGGCTTAGCGGCGCGCTTTTTTCGGATTGGCGTATTAATGACAGGCAAACGGCCTTCCCTCAAGGAATTATGGCGATGGTGTTGGCTGCGGGAAGATCAAAGCGTTGTGGAAAACGAATAGAATCGAGGCGATGAACATGCGTTCGAATCTCCGGAATTTTTGCAAAATGAAAATAATCGTTTTGGCGGGAATCGCCTTGTTCTGCTTCGCTCGCGCCGGTTTTTGTCAGGACGTTTCGCTGAAAGAAGGCGAAGCCATCATCGAAACATTGGATGGCATGATCTTGGCGGGAAATATTGAAGAGAGTACAAGCGGCGAAGCGGCGCTGCGGACAGAATACGGATTGCTGCAAATCCCATTGAACTGCATTCGCCGCGTCAATGGCGACCGCTACGATCCCGCTATCGGCATCGTGCGGGAACAATCCATCGCCATCGAATCAGACGGAGACGTAGTCTTCGAATCCATCGTTCCCATTTCCAGCCGTTCGCAAGACGGCTACGTCAATATTCTCATTGAGGGAAACGTTTTGGACATCAAGGACCTCAACGACCATTCCTTGCCTTTCATGGGCCGCCAATTCAGCGGCTTTACGCGCTGCGCCGTTCAAGTTCCATCCTATCGCCTATCCGCGCTGCTCGTGCGATCGTTAATCAAAAAGGGCGCATTGGCTGACAACGATAACATTCGTTACGCCTATCAATACATTCCCCAAACCAACCAAAATTACCGGCTGAGGCTTACGCTCCCGCCCAATAGCCTTCAAGTAGAAGCGGCCCCCGAATTCGTGCGCGACGCTTCGGGAGCGTTGATATGGGAGCGTTCCTTGAAACGGCAAGAGAAAACCGATTTCGAAGTATCTTTTTGTTTGCCTCCCAGCCAACCATAGTTATGTAGTTGTGTAGGGTTGACTCAAAGCGAAGCGTAGCCCACCATTTTCCCTTAATCCCTTTCTGGACATAGCGCAAAAAAATCTCTCTAACCGTTTGCATCGGATTTTTTTTGCGCTATAATGCAAGTAAGCGCTTGCTTTATAAAAGGAGCATGAATATGGATGCAAATCAAACGCACGAACGCATTCTCCAGGCGGCTTTGAAAGTATTCAGCCAATCCGGCTACAAGGGCGCATCGACGCGCGCCATCGCCAAGGAAGCGGGAGTCAACGAAGTTACGCTCTTCCGGCATTTCGGAAACAAGCAGAGCCTCTTCGCCGAGATGATCGAAAACTATTCCACCATCCCCTATATCAAGGCGGCGCGGGAAAATGGCGGAAAATCCCTAGAAAACCGCATCTCCCGCCTTGGAGTACAGGTCATAAAAGTTTTGGAGGAACGGCGGGATTTATTGTCCGTTCTCCTTTCCGACGGCGCCCGGCTTAAAAACCAAGGCGAAGATTTGCTGCGAGGAGGGCCAGGAAGAGTATTGGAACATTTGATTTTATGGTTTCGCGAGGCGAGAAAGGCGGGAGAGATCAGAAAGATCGAACCGGAAGCGGCGGCGCGGGTTTTTATGGGCATCTTTTTCTTTTATATGATCTTTCAAAAAATATTGCCGGGAGAAAAATTTTTCCCCGTGAATGAGAAAGCGATGGTTGGCGAATTCGTTGAAATACTGCTGCGAGGCATTTTGCCATTGGAGAAAAGAACATGAAGCGTTTAATCCCTCTAGCGATTATCGCCGCGCTCCTCGGCGCCTGGTGGCGGCATGAAAGCCTTCGTTCCGAATCGGCGCAATACTCGGGAACCGTCGAAGCGGAAGATGCGGCGTTAGGGTCGAAAGTCGGCGGCCGCGTCGTTTCCGTTCCGGCTAAGGAAGGCGACGCCGCCAAAACGGGGGATGTTCTCGTGCGGCTCGAACGCAATGCGTTGGAAGCTCGCGTCAAAGAAGCGGAAGCGGAGCTGGAACGCTCGCGGCAGCAGCTGCTCGAACTCGAACGGGGCAGCCGCCCGCAGGAGATCCAGCAAGCCAAGGCATTACTGGAGGAAGCGCGTTCGAATCTACTGCTCATGCAAAACGGATCGCGCCAGGAAGACATCCGCGCCGCCCAGGCCAACGTGGATGCAGCGAAAGCGGAGATCGAACTCGCTGCTTTGACGGAGAAGCGCCAAGTGGAATTATTCGCCAAGAAAAACACTAGCGAGGAAAATCTCGACCGCGCCCGCAAGGAACTGCGCGTCGCCCAAAACCGGCTGCGGGCGGCGCAAGCGGAACTGGATCGGCTGCTAAGCGGCTTCCGTACGGAAGAGATACAACAAGCGCAGGCGAAAGTGAATGCGGCATCCGCCGCGCTGACGTTGATGGAGGAAGGTGAGCGGGAAGAAACGATAGCTCAGGCCAAGGCGGATGCGATGCGCTTGGAATCGGCGCTGCAGCGCGCCCGCATCGACCTGCAGGAAGCGGATATCCTCGCGCCGTCGGAAGGCGTGGTGGAAACATGCCGCTTGCAACCCGGCGACTTGCTTTCGCCCAATCAGACGGCGTTGACCATGATTCTCTATCAACCGTTATGGATTCGGATTTACGTTCCCGAAAGCCGCTTAGGACAATTTTCCGTAGGGGAAGAATTGGAATTGACAGCGGCTTCTTTTCCCGGACAACGATTCAAAGGCCGCATCGCCCAGGTCAATCGCCGCGCCGAATATACGCCGCGCAACGTGCAGACGCCGGATACGCGGGACGATCTGGTTTTCGGCGTGAAGATCGATATCGAAGATTCGAAACGTCTGTTGCGGCCCGGCATGGTCGCCGACGTTTTTCCAATGTCTAAAAATGAGGTTGCGCCATGAAGCCCGTTATCGAAGTGGACAATCTAACCAAGCGTTTCGGCCATTTTACGGCGGTGGACCGCGTCAGTTTCAGCGTCCCGCGCGGAGACATCTTCGGTTTTCTCGGCCCCAACGGTTCAGGGAAATCGACGGTCATCCGTATGCTTTGCGGGCTGCTCTCTCCCACGGATGGCGACGCGAGATTGTTGGATTTCAGCGTGAATGACAATCCCGCCGAGATCAAAAAACATATCGGGTACATGTCCCAACATTTTAGCCTCTACCGAGATTTGACCGTACGCGAAAATATGCGCTTCTTCGGGCGTCTTTACGGATTATCCTGGCCGAAAATCGACGAACGCCAGAAGGTCCTTTGCGATTACCTGGGACTGACAGACTATCTGAATCGGCAGGCAGGGATTCTTTCGGGAGGCTGGAAGCAGCGGCTGGCGCTGGCTTCGGCGTTGATGCACGAGCCGGAAATCGTCTTTCTAGACGAACCGACGGCGGGAATCGATCCTGTGGCGCGGCGGGAATTGTGGGACCTTCTGTTCGATCTTTCCGCTAACGGCATCACGTTTTTCGTCACCACGCATTACATGGACGAAGCGGAGCGTTGCACGCAAGTCGCTTACATCTATCTTTCAAAACTGATCGCCTGCGGCGAACCATCCGCGTTGAAACTCAATCCTGAAGTAACGCCGGAAGGCTGCCGGCGCCTGGAAATTTCGGCGCAGCCGGTAACGCGGCTTTTAGAACGCTTCCGCCGCCATCCCCAAGTCCGATCCGCAACGATCTTCGGAGAGGCGGCGCACGTAGTAGTAGAAGAGTCGTTTGACGAAAACGCCGCCGCGAATTATGCGCGGGAAGAAGGTTTTCCCAGCGCAGATATAAGAGAAGTGTCGCCGACGCTAGAGGATGTTTTCGTTTCCTTGACGCTGGCGGAAGAAAGGAGGCGGCGATCATGAGAACGACAGGATGTCTCGCTATACTGCGTAAAGAAATCATCCACATGCTGCGCGATCCAGCGACGCTGATTTTTTCCATGCTGCCGCCGATCGTGCAAGTCATCGCCTTCGGCTTCGCCATCAATACGGACGTGCGCAATCTCTCGACGGTGGTTTACGATCAGGATGGACGCGAATCGAGCCGGGAGTTGATTCATTCGTTCGTTAACACGGGAACCTATAAGATTACGGGCTATGTCTCTTCGCATGAAGAATTGATGCGCAGCCTGATAGAAGGACGCTCCACCGTCGGCGTGGAGATTCCGCCGGATTATACGGATCGTTATAAGCATGGGAAAAGCGCTTCCGTCGGGGTTTTTCTGGACGGGAGCAACAATACCATCGCGCTGCAAGCCATGTCCACGGCCAACGGCATCGGTTTGCAATCGTTGATGAAACAGTTGACGCAACTAACCGGCCAGGAAAATCCGGAACGGCCAATTGACATTCGTCCGCGCGTGTTGTTCAATCCCGACCTACTCTCCGCCGACTTTTTCGTGCCGGGAATCATCGGCGTGGCTATTCAACTTTCGTTGACGATGCTGGTCGCCTTCGCCATCGTGCGCGAGCGGGAGGTGGGAACGCTGGAGCAGCTCATGGTCAGTCCGGCAACGCGCCTGGCGCTGCTTTTGGGAAAACTGATTCCCTACGTTTTCCTGGCGTTTTTCCAGATGAGCGTTTTGATCATCGTCATGAACGCCGTATTCAACATCGAAATTCAAGGCGATGCGGGACTCCTATTCGCGTTGTCCGGCATTTTCGCGCTCGCTGTCGTCGGCATCGGCCTTCTCATCAGCACGGCGGCGAAGAACCAGGTTCAGGCCACCCAAATGGCGATAGCGACGCTGCTGCCATCGATCTTCTTTTCGGGATTCATCTACCCCCGCGATACCATGCCCTTCATTTTCTATGCATTCAGTTATCTTTTGCCATTGACGTATTTTCTCAATATTCTCCGGGGAATCGTTCTGCGAGGCGCGGGGATTGTAAATTTATTGCCATCGGTTATTCCCCTCTCGGTTATGGGAATATTGCTCTTTACGATGTCGGTGTTGAAATTCCATAAACGGTTGGATTGAGAAAGGAATGATGAGTGATAAGCTTCCTTACCGAGGAATTCGGCGATGGTAGAAAGAAAAAGGACCGAGGAGTCTTGGCTCGGCGGGAGCCTCGCCC
>JBFMBP010000156.1 GCA_040755155.1 Candidatus Omnitrophota bacterium
CGTATAGTCTACGTACAATCATCGGACATTTCAATAACGCATAGAAAAAATCCGCCTTCAAGATGTTTCTTCCATCCTGAAGACGGATTACTAATCCGATATAAATTGAATCACTTCTTCAACGGCAACTTCACCGACTTCCCCGTGCGCGCCGATTCGTAGACGGCGAGGATGATCTCTAGCGGTTTGCGGCCTTCTTCGCCAGTAATGAATGGTTCGCGATCTTCTATAATTGCTTGGCAAAAATCCTTGATCTGAGCGACATGTCCTTCGTTGGTGATGGCCTGGGCGTCGGCGGCGCCGCTGCCGCGTTCGCCCGCCGCTTGAATCTCCGCCTTCTTCTCGCCCATGATCTCGCGCAGAATGACTTTGTTCTTTTCGATCATGATCGTTCCTTTAGTTCCCGAAACTTCGATGCGCTCCTCTACGCCGGGATAGACGGCGGTGGAAGTAATGATAGTTCCGAGAGCGCCGCTCTTGAATTTCAGCAGCGCGTGGGCGACGTCTTCCACCTCGATCCGCTTATGCGCCGCCAGCGCGGTTTGCGCCGTAACGCTGACGACGGGATCGCTCATGCACCATTGCAGGCAATCCACCGTATGCACGCTCTGATTCATCAGGCAGCCGCCGCCGTCCAGTTTCCAAGTTCCGCGCCAGCCGCCGCTGTCGTAGTATTCCTGCGTGCGGAACCATTTCACGAAGCAATCGCCCAAAATCAGCTGGCCCAACAGGCCCGCATCGATGGCCGCTTTCAACTCCCGCACGCCGGGGTCCCAGCGCCGTTGCGAAATCACGCCCAGTTTGACGTTATTCTCGCGGCAGGCTTGGATCATCTTGTCCGCCTTGTCCAGCGTTACCTCGATGGGTTTTTCCGTCAGCACGTGCTTTTTGCGCTTGGCGGCGTTAACGGTCAACTCTCCATGCAGGCCGCTGGGCGTTCCCAGCGTGACGGCGTCGATATCCGTCCGCTTCAACATTTCGGCGGGCTTATCGTAGGATTTGACGTTGAATTTCTCCTCCGCCTTTTGCAGATTGGGTACCTTCTTCACATCCGCCACGGCGACAAGATGCGCCTGGGGAACTTCCTGAATGGCCCCGCAGTGGAACATGCCGATGAAGCCCATGCCTATGACGCCCATGCGCACTTGCCGATGCGGCATCCCCGCCTTATCGCAGACGCCGCGCAGCGCTTCCGCCGCTTCCGCGAATTTCTCCGGTCCCGTAAAACCGAAGAACTGTCCGCCTTGTAATAAGTGCGGCTCCAGTGTGGCGAAACCGGAAAAGCCGCGCTTCGCCAGCGCTTCGATCAAGTCTGGAATCTCGCCGTCGCCCTGTCCGGCGGGCGTAAATAGACCTTCGAAAGTGCAATCTTTGATATGCAGATGGTAAATATGATCCGCCTGCATCTCGAACCACTGCGTAAAAGGATGCGTTCCGACGGTCACGTAATTGGCGGGATCGAAAATAAGTTTGAAATTCGGCGAGTTAATGGAATCGGCCAGGTCTTTGCAGCGGATTCCCGTATCGCCGTAGATATTGGATTCGTTTTCGTGCAGAAGGATCAATCCTTCTTTTTCGGCGCGATCCGTCATCTCTTTTAGTCGCTTGATGACCTGCGTCCGGTATTTTTCCGGCGGCTGTCCTTCGGGAAAATAGAAGGAGAAGATGCGGATGCGCGGGCATTGGAAGTAATGCGCCATCTCGATGGCCCGCTCGTATCGCTGCCATTCCTTTTTCCACGAACTGGTGATGAGCACTTTGCCCAACGGCGTTCCGATCTCCGAAACGCCCATCCCATAATCGCGCAACAGTTCTTTCGCCTGCTGCTTCTGTTCAGCGTTTAGATCGAGAATGTTTACGCCCCAAAGATTGCGCAGGGCGATATAATTCAAATTCATCTTCCGCATTTCTCGCAGTTGTTCTTCGAAATCTTTGGCAATCTCGTCGCCGAAGCCGCTCAGTTTTAACATGATTCGCATACCTCTCCACTAAGGAATAGTAATAGGGATTTATAGCATTTTAATAGACAAAAATGAAAGCCGCGTCCACCATTTCGCCAAGAAAACAACGTGTTTTTCGATAAGGATGATAAGATTAACCGTTGCTATGGAGATGAATCTTGGTTCCTTTGGGCACGAGCCGGAAAAAGCCGCCCCGGCTGACTAAACCATTGGAAGGATCGTAGCGCGGACCGCCCCGGATTCCCGCCGGCCCCCAGCCATCCACCAAACCGGCGTTTTTGCGATGCGCGCTGTCGAGTACGGGATCCCATCTTCGCCAAGGCTGTCCCCATAAATCCTGATGAGTGCCGTAAGGGATCCAATGATAATAGGTATGGGAATATTGAAATCCGGCGCGCTGGTTCATATCCGGCAGGGCTTGAAAGCGGTCGGGAAGGAAGGCGTTGAGATAGGGGACGGGCGTCGTAAGCGGAAATTGCTGCGCCGGGCCGTCGCGATGGGCGTGATAGGAATTGTTGTCTAATTGATATTGCATCATGGCGTTGACCATCAAGCGCAAATCGTTCTCCGTCGCCGCGATCTTGGCGCGCAGCATGGCATTGAGAAAATTGGGAACGGCGATGGCGGCGAGAACGCCGATGATGGCGACGACGATCAACAATTCGATTAACGTAAAAGCGGAACGAGACGGCATAAGATTTCCTTCTCGAGAATTGATATGCGATCAAAAACGCGCGCCCTGCTTGCGGATAAACTTATCATACTTTGAAAATCTCGGATAGAGTTAAGAGAGCGTCGAAGAGACGGTTGTCATGTTTTGTAAAAGACGCCCGTCTTTGGGATCATGGGATTGCCAAGTATCCTGTACGAATGAGATGATGAAGCCATAGGAAAAGAGCGGCGCGGCGCTTGGCTCCTTACCGAATGGAAGGATGTAACAGACGGGGAAATGGCATTATGACTCGTATTTTGATCGTGGAAGACGAACCGGACATGCGGCGGGGACTTCAGGACAACCTGGAGTTCGAAAATTACCAAACCGTAGCCACTAGCAACGGCAACGAAGGGCTTCGTCTCGCTTTGAAGGAGAATTTCGATCTCATCATTCTCGACTTGATGCTGCCGGGAATGGATGGCATGGACGTTTGCCGCCAGTTGAAAGAATCAGGCTCGGCGACGCCGATCGTCATGCTCACCGCCCGAGGCGCCGAATCGGATAAAGTCAACGGCCTTGACGCCGGAGCGGACGATTACATCACCAAACCCTTCAACCTGCGCGAACTCCTCGCCCGCATCAAAGCCATCCTGCGCCGCGTTCAACGCGAACCCGCGCCTATCCTCGAATACTCCTTCGCCGACGTTTCGCTCGATTTCGAAAAATACGCGGCTTTCAAAGGCGGATCGCCCATCGAACTCTCGCCCCGAGAATTCGAAATGCTGCGGCTGTTCATCGAACATGAAAACGAAATCGTTACGCGGGAGCAATTCCTGCAACAGGTTTGGGGCTATTCCCATTTTCCCGCTACGCGCACGGTGGACAACCACATCGTCAAGCTGCGTCAGAAAATTGAAGACGATCCGGAAAATCCCAACCATATCATCACCGTCCACCGCATGGGCTACAAATTCATCCGAGGGGGGTGAAAATTGCATCTCGATTCCTGCCATCGAAGCCGATAGGCGCATGATTATCCGATGGCGATCCCCTAATCGGATATCGTTTTTTTGTTATAATACACTCCATAGAAACAGTTCTTCCGAAATAAGGAGAGACTTCGATGAGAACGATCGAAACTCAAGCAATGATCGACGCTGAAGGAACTTTAACGGCAAAGGTTCCATCGGATGTCCCTCCTGGGGAACATCTTGTCCTATTGTACATTGATGTTTCCTCAAAATCTTTTCCTAAAGACGATTCGAACAACACTTTTCAATTGAAATCCTTCCCGTTGGAAGGATGGCGTCCCAACTGTCGATTCACAAGGGAAGATATTTATGGAGACGAAGGACGTTAATCGGCTTTTTATCGATACGAATATTCTAATCTATGCCACAAATGAATCGTCTCCTTGGCGTCATAGCGCTGCAAATGCATTAATGGAATTGAGACGCAAGGGTATTGAACTGATCGTAAGCCCTCAAATCATTAGAGAATATTTATGCGTTGTGACAAGAAGCGCATCTTGCAGCAAGAATATTCTTTTCTCTCAAATCTTAGAAAATCTGAATAGAATACAAAAGGAATTCGTCTTGGTTGAGGAAAACCGACATGTCGTAGACTGTCTTGTGGATATTGTAAGAAATGTCTCCGTTGCAGGAAAACAAATTCATGACGCTAATATTGTGGCTACGATGATAACTCATGGCGTCTCTCATCTTCTTACCCGCAATACGGCCGATTTCATAAGGTTTTCTCAATATATTCATATTGCGCCGCTCGAAGATTAATAAGACCGCTTTTTCATGAATTAGACAAATTTTTGCCAAAATCGATTACTTGTTTAGAATAGGTTCAAAACAAATCGGAGCACTTCATTTCGACCGATTCGATAAAATTGGAGTCCAACCATGACAAGTCATCCGGCGGCGTTGGTTACCGGTTCCAGCCGGGGCATCGGCAGGGGAATCGCTATCGCGGCGGCGAAGGCGGGTTATGACGTCATTGTCAACTACGCGGGCAATCGCGAGGCGGCGCAAGAAACCCGCCGCGAGGTGGAAAAAGAAGGGCGGCGGGCGGAAACGATTCAGGCTGACATATCGCAGGATGCGGACCGGCGGCGTTTGATCGATTCGGCGTTGGAGATATTCGGGCGGCTCGATCTTCTGGTCAACAACGCAGGCGCAGCGCCCAAAGTGCGGGCGGATATCTTGGAAATGTCTTGGGAGAGTTACCGCCATGTAATGGATTGCAATCTCACGGGTCCTTTTTTTCTAACCCAATACGCCGCCAAACGCATGATCGAACTGCGCCGGAGCGGCGTCATGGATCGCGGACGCATCGTCTTCATCACGTCGATATCCGCTTATACGGCATCCATCAGCCGGGGCGAATACTGCCTTTCCAAAGCCGGGCTTTCCATGGCCGTAAAACTTTTCGCCGCCCGCTTGGCGTTGGAAGATATCCTCGTCTATGAAATCCGCCCCGGAATCGTCGCAACGGATATGACTTCCGCCGTTAAGGAAAAATACGACCGGCTGATCGCCGATGGCCTGACGCCCCAGCCGCGGTGGGGAACGCCGGAGGATGTAGGCAAAGCGGTCGGCGCCATCGCCCAAGGTTATTTCGATTTTTCCACCGGATCCGTCATCGAAGTAGGCGGCGGGTTTGGTCTCCGGCGTTTGTAATCCCTCCTCCAAATGCACGACGGCCAGAAAAAGAAGAAAAACAACGAGGTTGTTTAAGGCGTGAACGAGAGAGGTTACGCGATACGCCTTAACCCAATTCTCGCGGGCGCAGAACAGAAAACAACTGGCCAACACCCAGCCGATGCCGAACGTTTGAAGAATATGGGCGGGGCCGTTCTCAATGTGCAAGATGGAGAAAAAAATCGCAGACCAAAGAATGCGCGTCCTGGGAGCGCGCTTCGCCATCCGGGCGATTAACATAGGCAGCCATTGCCCTATGATAGTTTCGTAAAAAGGCCCCGCCAGAGTGATGAGAAAAAAGGCGGCGGTTTTTCCAAGATCCTGGACCATTTGACGGGGAACCTCTACCGTATCCGTAAAACGGAAGGGCAGAATCAAGCAGCCGATCACCAGATTGATTGATAGAGTGCAAGCCGTAAATCCTAAAATCTGCGCTGGTTCCGACCAGCGCCGCAAGGGAGGGCAATCGCCATTGGAAAAAAGAGGCATTGTATATTCCCAAAGAGGCGCGCATCCGGCTTTGTTCCATCAACGCGTCCATTTTTAAAGTAAGCAAGCCTACTTTGAGATAAGAAATCGTTCAATCCTTCATACTCTCTGGCCAAAGAGACTTCTTAATGGCTATCCTATACGAATTTTGACGTTATTTCTTTCCTTTTGGCGCGTTAATTCCTTAAGAGCGTCCTTACCAAGGAAAGGCTCTTGGCGATGGGAGGAAGAAAAGTAGGATGGGTCGCGTTTTTTGACCCATCGTTATTTATAGAAGTAATTGATGGGTCAAACGACGCGACCCATCCTACGATTTGACATATTTTCTTAGAGATTTTGGCGGGGCTTTCTTCGCAATATCCATCCTACGATTTACGAGGCGTTTCCGTAAAGCAAAGGGGGAAAAATATGAAAAGCAAAATCGTTCGCCATCATTCATTTCGCCTAGTTTTTGTTTTGGGTTTTGGATTTCTCTTGCTCCAATCCTGCGGACCGCCCACGGCGGAGATGCGGAACAAAACAGATCGAGAGATCGACGGCTTGAAAGGGCCGGTCAAAACGGCGCAATTTTTCCCTGCTAATGGAGGCCAGGCGATTGCGAAATATACTTACAATGCCGAAGGCGCTCGTACGGAGGACCTTTTATTCGATGAAAAGGGAAAACTTCGTCTAAAAAGAATCTACGCCTACGATGAAAACGATAAGTTAAAAGAAACCATCATCTATAATGAGGCGGGCGAAATCGCCGAGAAAATCGTTCCAACGCAGGAGATGAGCGGCAAGCCCCCCATCGATCTTCTCGCCCAAGCGGATGGCGAACTGCCTGCGAATCGAAATTACGTTTGGGAAGAATACGACGCTCATCAAAACTGGACCAAACGCACTTTATGGTTGAACTTGAGCAAATACGAACGCCAAGCGCTGCGGATGGATTATCGTTCGATCGATTATTACGAAGAAGAAGGGAAAGCCGCTCCTTCCGATTCCTGAGAGGCTAAAATCTCCGATCTTGATAAGAATGGGAAAAGCGAAACCAAACATATTAGCTATGAAAAACCATTTTGCGTCAAAAAATAATTTCAAAATAAGGCTTTAGGAGAATAGACGGGGCGGGAAAGGGAAGACAAAGTCTGCCTTTGATCGATCTCTCAAGGGCAGGCTGACGCCTTG
>JBFMBP010000157.1 GCA_040755155.1 Candidatus Omnitrophota bacterium
AGTCGACTCATCTGACTCGACCGCAATTCCAAGGGCTCAGTGTATACACCTCCAACTCTATCTAATTTGCTCTTATAATTCAAGTTATGTGAAGAGGTCAACAGGATATATAATAAACTCACGCTAGCGGAGACGCAACCGGAGAGCGCGGCGGATCAAGTCTTAAACGAGGTGGAACAAAAATCGCTGCGAGCCTACGTTCTCTATCGTTTTGGCGAGGAAATCGGAGAGAAAATGACGGTGGGAGAAGTGCGGCTTTGGATTGGACGGATTGGAGGACATTTAGGGAGGAAACGAGATGGCCAGCCCGGGGTTCGAACCCTATGGCGCGGGTGGAGAGATTTTGAATTGATCGTCTCAATGTATATCGCCCTCAATCCTCAATAAACTTGTGGGTAAAGATCAGCCCAAAGGGCGAGGGAATATATAAGCAATAATCCTAACGCATACTGGTATTACAACCGCACTCGCGCATAGCGCAATACGTTTGGCCTCCCGCCGGTTCCATACAGATCGATCCAGTTCGAAGGTTTGGAACCGCCTCGCTCGGTTACGGTGAAAAACGTCGTGAAAGGTTCTTTCAGCGGGATGGGCTTCGCTTCTCCCATTTCGGGCCATATTCTCTGGATACGATTTTCGGCGATGGATTTGCCTTCTTTGTCTTTTCCTTGAACGTACATGACAACATACAACGCGCCGTCAGGCGCGGAGTAAAACCGCGCATAATGCGGCTCTGGTTCCTCCAATCCTTCGCCGCCATGCGCTATGGCGAATTTCTTCACGACGGCGCCCTCGCGAACGATGGCGCATTGCAAGATTGTCTCCAACTTCCGATCGGGGAAGTATCGGTCGCGCATCAACGCGTTCTGCACAGGATTGATCGCGTATAATAGATAAGCGCTTCCATCCTTTCCGATCCAAAGATCGAGATTGCGGATATGTCCCGCCGTGGCATCGACGTTTTCAATCTCGATGGGTTCATGAAAATCGGAATGAGTTAAATCGGGCGACCAGGCGTAGAACAAGCGGCGGAATACGTAATCCCAATCCCGGCCGGTTTTCTCTTTCTTGTAAGCGCGCCATTCCGGCGTCGGCTCCACGATGTCGCCCACGGCCATAATGTGCCCCGCACGATGGCTCAAGGCCGTTTGGGGATAGCAGGAACGGATGGGAAAAGCGATCTTGCCCTTGGCGATCCATTCTTCTCCGGCGTTACATAGGCTCCAATATTGTTCCCCGGTTTTAGCATGGATATTGAAGAGAAGAATTTCGTTAGCGTCTCCATCGGCGGCGACGCCGCGATAGGAATGATCCGTAAATTCGGTTCCTTCCGCCCAATCCGGCTGGACAGCTTCCGGCGCTTTTTGGGGATCGTCGAGAGAAAAGCGCAACAAATTCGGTTCGCAGGGGCCGTATTGCGTTCCTGGCGGCTGCGTTGAGGGATTAATAGAAAGATAAAGCATCCGGTTGGAAAGAAGGACCAACGGGCAAGGTTCGCGTTCGCGGAATTGTTCCGCCTGAGCAAATATTTTCCATTGATCTTTCGTCCGCTCGAGAATCCGCCAGCGCGTGTTGCACAAGGGGGGAACGTCTTTTCCCGTCTCGCTGGCGTTTACGTAAATCCGGCCGCCGTCCCGCGCGATCAACGGCGATCCGTAACACCAAAGCGGCCCGGCGCCGTTGTTCGGACTTTCGAACTCCGTCACGTCTTCTTCCACTTCCGCTACCGGCAAGTTCTTCCAAATCGCATAAACGAGTTTCTTGCGGGAATCGCCGGAGTTGGCGTAGGAATCCAGCGCCGCTTCCAATCCCTGGCATATTTTTTCCGCCGTTTCGTAATAGGAATTGTCCGCCGCCGTTTGCGACGGTTCGGGAAGCGAAGGAAGCATGTTTTCTTCTTGCAGGCGCAGACGTTCGTGAATCGCAGAGACGAATTCGTAAGCCAGGCTGCAATGCGCTACTTCGTAACTATCTTTCTGCCCGTTCGTCATTAACTTCGGATATAACGTTTTCAACAAATTCTTGGCTTGATTGTCTAAGGCGACGAGCCGTTCCGGGATTTTTTTCAAGGGAGGCTTGGCTTCTTCTTTTGGCGATGGCGAACGTTCCAGGCTATGCGGCTCGCCCAGGTCGATGCGAATCTCCGCGCGGTCCGGCGTTTCGGCGTAAGGCAAAGATACGGTTCGATCGTCGTAATTGCGCCACGGTTTTCCATTTATCCAAACGCCAGCAATTTTCCCCGTTCCGGCAGTAGATAAATACAATTGCTTGCCGCCGAAGCGAATGGGGAATTTTTGTTCCATCTGCGTAATTTTCGGGGGGATATGGGGAATCAACGTCAACCCGCAGGCGCGGTAGAGAAATTCGAATAGTCCCCGAACCATCGCCGCCGGAGGGCCGAAGGAATCGTAGCATAGATTGATTGGCTCTTTGGGTTGATAGACCTTACTGCCGAATTCCACAAGCGGATTGTCCATGCGGAATTCGCGGGCGAATTTGAGCAGTTGCTTCATCGAACGGCGGGCGTCTTCGTATTTTCCCAAGCGATAGTAGGCCATAATCATCCGCGCTTCGCAGGTGGACCAATGGCCTCCGTTGACCCACGTCCCGAATTTCCATAGCCAACTGGTTGGCTCTTCGTACATATCGTCCAAGCCGGGATAATTGGCGATGATGAAATCATGAGGACGCAGGCCAGGAAGGGAAGCGATTTTGCCGTAGATTTTATCCGCCTGCGCGTCGTCTACGACGCGGAAGGCGATGGCGTCGTGATTGGGCGATGCCTCGAAATAGCCGTATTTTTCCGCGCCGTATACGCCGTGCTTGGTTCCATCGGGATCGAGCGATTTGATGAAATAGCCTTCATCCGTAGAAAGTTGAGAAAGCCCTAACTTCGCCAGATCGCGGCGTTTTCGGTAAAGTTCCGCTTTCTCTTCGTCTCCAGCCAGTTTTTCTACTTCAATCAACCGGTCCAACGCGGCGATGTAGGTTATCGATAATCCCGCAAGGTAAGCCTGGCCGTACGTTCCGTCTGGCTTTTTATAGCCTGCGTAACTCGGCGCCAATAGATTGCCCGCTGGACCGGCGAGAAAGATATTGTTGCTGGGATCGCGCCGCGTTTCGATAAAATTGGCGCAACGCTCCAATTTAGGCCGGTAATGCGCGACGGCGTTTTCATTCCGGCTAATGAGCAGCAATTCCGATTGCATCAATAATCCCGCCGCTGTGAATTCCATTCCCCAATCGTGAATGTCGACGCGCCCATCGCCCTGTTTGGCGACGAACCATCCGGGGCTGGCGGCGTCGCAGAGGCAGCCGTTGGGGGGAATCCAATCGAATTTGTCGTAGGGCGCTTTATGCAGGCCGTCGCCCATCTGATCGAACCATAAGTCTTGCGAATTTTGCAAAAACGTAAGAAATGGCTCTTGTAAAAACGGCAGCGCGCAATAGGTGGTTCCGTAACTATTCTGAATCCACCAGGCGTTCCATGTCGGACCTTCGACCAGCCCGTTCCATTTCGGCGTATACATCATGGCGATGTTTTGAAATTCGGGATCGGGAGCGAACATCCGCCGGGAGATATCCAATAATCCCAGATACTCGGCGTCTCCCTCGCCCCGAAAGAATTTGCCTTCGAACTCCAAGGCGGCCGGCGCTTGCGCAAAACCGATTCCTATTAGCAAGACGAAACAGGCCGCGATTCTATACCGACATTTGCGCATCATTGTCTCCTTCTCTTTCGAATAGTATCATTATTCGCCGAATTTCAAAAACGCCGGATTCTCGTTTACTACTAATATCTTCCCATATTCCGGATGCGTAATGAATGCGGGCAATTCGTAAATGGTGGAATTAGGATCGGCGGCGTCCGGCTTTCCTTCAATTGGCGTCGAGTCGATGTTGACCCATTTCGTCCCCGCCGCGCAATAAGGCGTTTGAAATACGAATTTGTAGAGGCGCGCAGGGCCGGGATTTTCTCCCTTGACGATGAACTTTCGCGAGGATTCCGCCGCCGTATAGAACTCGCCGGAATCCAATTCGTTGCGGTAGCGCCATATGGCTCCCCATTTCTCGTTATTGTCGTTGATCCAGCCGCAAGTTATGAGATTGTCGCCGATCGTGCGGTCTTTCTCGTTTCTCTCCGTGGAAGCAGGAATCCAGATGCGGAAGTTTTTGCATAATCCGAGTCCCGGATTCAAGAACGAAGCGGCGGAAGCGTGAAGTTGTTTGGCCGCGGCGCGAATCGCCCGTTCCGTTCCGGGGTCGGCGCTGGCGTCGTTAAACCAGCCCGTATCCCACTGCGGATAATTTCCGTTGTAATGCTGGGTCCAATAGAGATAGTATTCCCACACGTCGCCCAAGGCGGACTGCATGGCGGCATTAAGCAGAATGCTGCGCAGGTAATAAACCGCCTGAGTCATTTCGTTGGCGCCGGCGCAGGCGTAAACGCTGCCTATCGTGGGGCTGAATCCATTTTCCATAATAGCGAATTTGGGGCGGTAATCGTATTGATTGCAAATTTCCGCCAGCGTATCCAAACGTTGAATCCATTCCTTATAAATATTTGCCTCAAAAGAAAATTCCGGCGGATGAATTCCGCAATAGCCATTCATAGCGATCGTTTCAGGCAAGCGGTCCAATGCGCCGTTGGAACTTTCCATGACGCGTTGAATAAAGCCGTTAAGAAAAGCTCGGCAATTTCGTCCATTGTCTTGCAGGCCGCCGCCGCTGACGCCGCCCGCCGCCGCGTCTAGTTGTTTGTGATCCTCGATGCTGCCGCTGAGAATCTCCATGTGCGGCCAATTGGTTTTGACGGCTTCTCTCGCTTGCAGATAATATTCGGCGAACGTTCTGCCCGAGTAATACATATCCCCTTCTTTATGTTTCCACTTGCCTTCTTCTTCGTTGCCGAGTTGAACGCCGATAATGACGCCGCTCACGGCGCCGGGCAGGCGTTGTTCGATGCTCTCCAGGCGGAATTTCACCCAGGCGCCGTATCCCGCCGCATCGGCGGTATAGCGGCGTTCGAATTGTCCCGTCGCTGGATCGTAAGGAGTTTTTAAATCCAGGTTCCACCAAGCGTCAATACAGTCGCCGATGGCGGCGGCGCAGGGGAGTACATTCGGGTCTATGCCGTATTCCGCGTTGCCGCAATCGAAGACAATGATGACCCGCATATCGTTTTTCGCCGCTTCGTTAATGAAACCGACATTGCTCTCCAACGATTCATGGGCGAAATAGCGCACGATATGGAGATTGTTCTCTTTCAAATCGAGCAGAGTTTTATTTCTCGTATTTTCTCCAATGTAACTTTGGATATTCGATCCAAAGACGTTTTCTCGCGGCGCGTCGGGAGGCCGATGCGTCGGCGTCGGCGTAGGCGTTTGATTTGGATCCGCCGTCGGTGTAGAAGTCGGCGGCGTACTGGGCTTAGTCAGAGCCAGACGGAATGAAATAGTTTCCGCAATGAAGGAAGGAGGAAATTTACTGCGCGCCGCCGACCGGCAGCCGGTCTCGCCGCCATTCCAGAAACCGCCCCGGATGACGCGATCTTCGCCGAATGATGGACCGCGGGGATCGATTGGATTGGAACTGGAATAGCGATCGTAGAAGTCCTGGCACCATTCCTGCGCATTGCCGCTCATATCGTAAAATCCCCACGCATTGGGCGTTTTTATGCCTACTACATTCGTTTTCGATTGCGAATTGCCATAGAACCAGGCGTAATCGGCGATAAGAGCGTAATTGGCATCTTCTCCCCAATAATATCGTTCTATGCTTCCCGCCCGGCAGGCGTATTCCCATTCCGCTTCGGTAGGCAGCCGGAACGTTCCATAGCCAAGATTCAAGTCGTTTAATTTTTGGATGAACGCCTGGCATTCGTCCCAAGAGACGCTATCGACGGGAAGGTTGACATTGCCGCCGAAATGGGAAGGATTTTCTCCATTCATAATGATCTTCCATTGCGCCTGAGTTACTTCGTATTTTCCGAGATAGAAATCCTTGGTAATCTCGATTTCGGTTTGCGGACCTTCGTCTTCGCCGCGTCCCTTTTCGCCGAGAGGACTGCCCCGCAGATACTTCCCCGCCGGTATAAGCGCCATCCGCAGAGGAATAGCGTTTATAGATAGGCCGGGGAGGGGTATCTCGATTGTCGGCAAGGGCGTTAATGTGGGCGTTGGCATCGGCGTATCCGTGGGAGTCGGCGACGGCGGAATATCGAGGGAGAGAAGCCGCAAACCAAGAGCGTTGGCTCGAAAACTCGGCTCATGTCCTTCGCGGGAAGCGGATCGGCTGTTGGCGGCGGCGCCGTTATAACGGTTTCCGCGAGCAACATGCTGAGTTCCTTCCTCCGCTCCTTGAGGATCGATTTGCGAATAAGAGGAATAAACGCTGTATTTATCCGAACACCATTGCAATACGTTCCCGCACATTTCATGCAAATTCCAAGGATTGGGCTTTTTTTCCCTCACTGAATGGGTTTGGTTGCCGGAATTGTCGTAAAACCAGGCGTATTCGCGTATGGCGTCGATCGTGTTGCCCCAATGATACGCCGTCGTCGTTCCCGCGCGGCAGGCGTATTCCCATTCCGCCTCGGTTGGCAGCCGAAAGGTTCGCAGATGCAAGGCGTTGAGTTGTTCGATGAATTGCTGGCCTTCGGACCAGGAGACGCTTTCAACAGGCAGATCGCCGCTGCCTATGAAAGAGGAGGGATTGCTTCCCATCACGGCTTCCCATTGCGCTTGGGTAACGGGATATTTGCCGAGATAAAATCCTTTCGTAATCGTAACGACATGCTGGGGGCCTTCATTATCGTTGCGATCGGCTTCGCTTGATGGACTGCCCATCATAAAAATGCCCGGTTCGATATAGACCATTTCCAATGGAAGAACGCCTTCTGGCAGATTCGGCAAAAGAACGATCAACGGCGTCGGAGTATAAGTAGGCGTGGGCGAAGGAATGAGGGTTGGCGTTGGCGTGAAAGTCGCCGTGAACGTCGCAGTTGGCTTGGGCGTAAAAGTCCGTGTGAATGTCGGCGTAAAAGTGTAAGTCGGCGTTGGCGTTATCGTTGGAGTTGGAGTAACCGTAGGCGGTACAACGAAATCGCGCGCTGCCCGGAACGAGATCGTTGAGGCCTTAGTATAATTGGGTTGTTTGTTGCGCGCTGCGGAACGCAGGCTTTGAACGCTTCCATTCCAGAAACCGCCCCGGAGAACGCGCTCGGCGCCTGTAGAAGGACCGTGCGGATCGGTTTGGCTGCCAGCGGCGTAAGCGCCATAGTAATCCTCGCACCATTCGTTCACATTGCCGCTCATATCGAAGAATCCCCAAGGATTAGGCAATTTCAAGCCGACGATGTGAGTTTGGTTTTGACTGTTATCGTAAAACCATCCGTAGTCCTTAGCTTCCGTATACTCCAAATCGTCTCCCCAATAATAACGAGTCGTGGTTCCCGCACGGCAGGCATATTCCCATTCCGCTTCCGTCGGCATCCGAAATACGCCTTCCGCATTTCCTTTCAGTTTTTGGAAAAAATCATGGCATTCGTCCCACGTGACCGAATCGACCGGCAAGTTGGAATCGCCTTTAAAAATCGATGGATTCGTCCCCATAACGGCTTGCCATTGCGCTTGGGTGATGGGGTATATCGACAAATAAAAGGGCTTGGCGATGGCGACTTGATGTAGTGGAGATTCGTTGGCATTCCTATCTTTCTCGTTTTCGGGACTGCCCATCAAGAACGTTCCCGCTAAAACCAGTTTAATTTCCAGCGGTTTGGCGTTGACGGCGAGATTGGGAATGGGAACGACGATTCTGTCCGGAATGGGCGTAGCTGTTGGCGGAATGGGGGAGGGCGTGGGAGTAGGAGGAAGCGGAGTAGGAGTTAGCGTAGGCGTCGTCTCGGTTCCCGCCGCCATCCCGGTAATTTCCGATACGTCCAGTTCGATCTTATCTTCGCTCATAACCAGGATATCCAGGTTATCGATATAGGCCGTTAAGGGTTCCGATTGACTGGTATTGATGATTTGAATAATTCCTTGAAAACCCGTAGAGGGGGGAAGAAAGAAGTCGGCGAGACGATGATATTTATTCAAAAAATAATTGCCGTTATTGGGAGTAATCGTCGAAACGAAAACGTTCTCCCCCAGATCAAGCGATGCCAAATAGACCGAAGCGTAGGGAGTATCCGTCCGTATGGAGCAGCGCAGCAAGGCGCAATGGGACGTTTGAAAGGGCTGGGTGAAAATCATAATGCCTTCGCCGGGATCGGCCTTGATAATTATTCCTATGCCATCGGTCGCTCCCTCGAATGCGCGATCGGTGGGAATGGCGCCAAAACTCGCGTCCGCCTGGGGATATTGCCCGAATCCGGCGCCCATGATCGTAATTTTGTTCTCGTCCGCATTGCGGCCGGAAAAATCCAACCGCAGATTCTCATCCTCCGCCGCAAGATCGATAACAAGAATAGAAAACAAAAAGAGCAGCCCAAAGTTAATGGTTCTCTGCGTCATGGTAGCGCCCCCAGTCCATGGTTAAATTCGGATTCAGCCGATTTGCAATGCGCTATTTCCTCCGATATTCGGACAATTACTCATGATTAAACATGGCCAGATGAAAAACAAGGGCGAAAAAAGCAAGTATTTTTGAGGAATGGCTGAGACTATCCTGCTCCCCGCCGAAAACAGGATGTCCCCCGGGCTAGGGCGCATCTTCGATTTCTGCTATCTTTTTTTATCTATACGATTTCAATGAAAATCCACTTTTATCGTTTTTTCGCAGGAGGAAAAACATGTCAACCTGTCAGAATAAAGTAAAATGCACTTGCACCTATGGCGGCTGCGACAAGCACGGCAAATGCTGCGAATGCCTGCAATACCATCTGCGCATGAAAGAACTACCCGCCTGCTGCTTCCCGCCGCAAGTGGAAAGAACCTACGACCGTTCCTTCCGCAAGTTTATTGATACGTATAAATGACGTTAGGACTCAGTTCCCTCGTCCTTCGGGAGAGGGGAAGGGTGAGGGGCAGCGATTTACAATACGTCAATTTTTGAATGATGATCTAATAAGTATATAAAAAGAAAGGGACTCTTGTTCTATGACAATGCGGAACTATTCGAATTCGGAAACATTGGTTGCAAACATTCCCTATTTTCTAATGCTGATTATTGGCGCTTTAACCATCGCAATTTCTTTTCAATTCGTTGCGGGAGCCATTGTCGGCGCAATCGTTTATTTCGTGTACGGCGTCATTGGAATGTTCTGGATTATGATCTTCGTATGCCCGTATTGCGCTTATTACAACACTAGGGGATGTCCTTGCGGGTATGGAATCATTGCATCGAAGATCGTCAAGAAAGGCGACCATAACTGCTTTGCCGTGAAGTTCAAGCGGCATATCCCTGTTATTGTTCCACTATGGTTTATTCCGGTTATTTGCGGCGGCGTTTCTCTGTGGAACTCATATTCATGGCCGTTGATTGTTATTGTTATGGTTTTTATCGTTGAATCGTTCGTTATTTTGCCTTTAGTATCGAAAAGACACGGATGCATCGAATGTCCGCAGAAGGATGCTTGTCCTTGGATGGGTTGAATTAATGTTTGATGATTTCACGTTAGATTTGCAAGTAAAGACTCGAATCATCGAGAGAGAATTTGGTTGAAAATTCAATATTACCATGCGCCGATTTTGGAAAGATGACGACTGGGAGGAACCATCCCCTGCGGAAGAGGCGGAAGCGTCTTCGGATTCCGCCTCATTTCTCGCATGGCCTGGCTGGCTGAAGGCGATTTATATCGAGTTCCTCTTATTATCGCTGCTGATGGCGATACTGCTTTCGATTCGCGCCGATGGGGCGGGCCGTCCTTGCCTGCAATTTTGCGAGCCGTTCATCCAATGGATCGTCGCGGCGAAAAAGTGGATGGTCATCGATTCCGCCGCCCGCGCATCCTGGCTGGGTTGGGGATTGGCCGGATTGGCGTTCTTCGGCGCCGCGATAGGTTTAGCGCGGAAAAAAGAAGAGGCGGTGCGGCCGTTCTTTCTTTTCACGGCGGGATGTTTGGCGATTCTGGCTCAGACTTCCTATTTTCTGGGCAACGCATTTCGCGGCGGTCTCTTTTATGCTCTATCTCTCATGATTCTGATCGTATGGCGATTCCTCCCTCCAATACTGGGGCCGGACGTGGATTTTTATCCTGACCGCGAGGACGAATCCGACGAACCGCCCGCTCCACAGCGATTGTATCATTTCATATTGGAATTTCTCGGCCTGGCCGTCCTCACGCTGCTGACGATCGTTTTCCGTTTTTACTCACTCAACCAACTTCCCACGATTTTTGACGGCGAAATGGCGGCCAGCATGGCCGTGGCCACCGATCTGCCCAGCGCCTTCAAACTGAACTACGAACCTATGAGTCCCTTCGGCTGGGCGCCACTCGGCCTTGTCTATTTTTTGCTCATTAACGCATCCACGCAAATCTGCGGCATGACGCTGTTGGCGGTGCGCATAGTATCGGCGGTTGTGGGAGTGTTGCTTGTCCAGCTGCTTTACGGCCTATTGCGACGCATGGGAGGAAGAACCGCCGCTTTCATCGGCGCGGCTTTGTTCGCCTTCAGCTCGATTGAAATCGTCTGGGGCAGACATGATTTTTTCCCTCTTTCCTATCCTTCGCTCATCGCCGCCGCCCTTTGCTGGACGACGTATTTAGCGCTCGTCAAAGAAAAATTCCGCAATTTCTTTTTAACTGCCTTATGGATGGGATTGACGTATCATCTCTTTCCCTCCGGCCAGACGGCTTTCTTGATTCCCATCGGCGTAATGCTTTGGAGTCTTCTGACCGTTCGCGGTTTCGCCCGCCGTTGTTGGGGGAAATGCTCCCTTATCGCGATAGGCGGCGCATTATGGTTCGCTGGGCTTTCCATCAGCGCTTATCTGGCTGACGGCGTTTGGAAATGGATCAATCCCCTCTCCAACGCCGCCGTCTCCAAAGGCACTTTGCGGGGACATGCGCTTTGGACGGCGCAAGAGCCGGGATGGGGGCTTTGGGGGCGAATTTCTTATATCGCGGGCGGCGTTTGGGACAATTTCACCGGCGTTATTAAAAGCCTCTTCACCGCTATGGAATGGCCTCAGTATCGTTATACTCCCATTTACGGCATCCCCGATCATCCCATGACCTATATTCCCGCCGTGGCCGCCGTATTGTTATTCGTCGGCTTGATCGTCTGCTTGCTCGCGCCGCGCCGCCGCAATTGCGCTTTTTTGTTGATATGGATGATCGCCGCCTTACTGCCGGGTATTCTATCTTCGCAAGCGGAAGCCCGCCGAATCGCCTTCTTTTTTCCGGCTGTTTACGCCGCCGCCGCTTTGGCCGCCGCAAAAGGATTCGAAGCGCTTGAATTTTTGTTAGGACGCTGGACGGGGCGATTGGCTCGTTTGTTTCTGATTCCTTCATTTTTAGTCGGGCTTGCCATTCTTCATGGCGGAATTTATTTCGACCAGGATAAAAGATTTCCCCCAGCGACTCAAACGGCGGCAGCCATCAGCCATTACGTCAAGCCGGGTTCTTTCGTCGTATTGGATTTCGCCATCGACAATCCCTATCGCTTAATCAATGAAATTACCTTCACGATGCTTGATGAATTGAGCCGTCCCGATCGCCCCGCGATATGGCATGTCGCCGAACCGCATGAGTGGCCGCTATTAGCGGTCTATCCTAAACCCGATTTCGAAAAATGGTATTATCATTATTCGAAAATGAAAAAAATCGCGCCCGAATTGCGCGCGAATCCATCCTGGAACCGATTGACCTATATCGTTCACGATATCCCCGCCAATGAGAAAAAAATCGCCATTCTTCAAGGCATCTATCCCGACGCCTTTTGGATGCATCATCTAATTTACCCTCTTTACGATTTCTATTCCGTTGAAACGCGGCTGGATTCCCAATCTGCTGAAGATCGCCTGCGGCCTATCGCCGTAGTGGAAGGCGATTGCTCCTTTTTGCCGGAAGACAGAAAGGACTGGTGGCGCGGCGTCGATTGCATCGTGGAGGAAAAAGCGTCCGAAACTCCGATCAAGGGCGCAGCGTTGAATTTCAGCGCCGGATTATGGATCAGAGAACAACGCTGGCTAGCTTTTCGCATTCTCGGCGGCGGAGAAGGCGCCGCATTTAACCTGAACGGCCAGCCTGCGCCGCTCGATGAATTCCTCCCTCTAACCGATGGAATCAATCGTCTGGAAATTCGATTGCCGCATCCCGCCAATCTGCCTATCGTGCTTCAATCCCGCGGCGCAGGCAGCCAGAATTACGAGGATATCGCCGCATCCAACCTTGTTTCGCCGCAATTATCCGATGTGGGACCGCTAAAGCCGCTGCTCTTTTCTTATTATGAAGGCTATGGAGCGCCTCAAACCGCCGCCGCCGGAGACGCCGCTTTTGCGGCGGATTTCGCCGTTTCTCCCGCCGGCTGTCTCGCTATGCTCCATCGGGGCGCGGATTCCTGGAAGGTCAGAGTGACGGAGGCGGATGGCGCCGTCGCCGCCGAATGGGAGCATCCTCTCGTTAACCATCATCATGAACCGCGATATGGCGTATGTTTTATCGGCAATGACGAAATCGCCGTTTTGGACTCCCCCAAAGTTTTCCTCTATGACGTTCGAGGAAATTTAGAAAAAGAGTTCGATCTCCCCATCGATCCTCTCGGCGGCGTGGATATCGCCGCCAATCTCGATGGCGAACTATTCGCTGCCTCCGTCGATCAACATTGCGTTTTTTATTTCCGCAAGGAGTGGTCCGAATTCAAACGGTTGGCGCCGCAAGCGAAAGCCGGAGATCGAGAATGGAATCCTCGCTGGTTATCTTTTGCGGCGCGTCAATTGGCCGTTCTCGACGATAGGGAACACATTCAGCTATTCGAAAATATTGTTGATGATCCGCTGGAATATCGTTGGAAGAAAGAAATTCCCCTTCAATTCAACCTCGGTTCCGATATGGAAAATGCTCTCAGCGTAATACTGTTTCAAATGAGCGGGCGGGGATGGTTTTACCTTCGCTTTTTGCGGGAGAAGGAATTTCGCGTATTGGACGAGAAAGGAGTTCGCCGCTTCGCCTCAGCGCCGGAAGGCGATCTGTCCATCCTATTGCAGGATCGCTGCCGTCAAATCATAGGCTTCGACAGCGGCGATCGTTTATATGTTTGGGACGAACGGGCCTGCGTTATTCTCCGGTTAGAGCCAATAGGTAACGATTTAGAAGACCAAGAGAAAATGTAGAAGGATTTTATCTCCCATAAATCTCCGTCAATTCCCGCAAGCGCCAGTGGATTTCTTCCGTCAGCATTTCCGGCGTAAACCGCCATTGCCAATTGCCCGCAGGCCGTCCCGGCATGTTCATCCGCGCTTCGGCGCCGAGGCCGAGAACGTCCTGCAATGGGAATATCGCCATATCCGCCGTCGACGCCATCAGAGCGCGGATGATCGTCCAGTGAATCTCGCGCCCGTCTGTGCCGAGATAGAGCCGCGCGTAATGCTTTTCTTTCTCTACTTCCTCGCGCGAGCGCGTGCTATCGCCCTCTCCGCCGCTGTTCCACCATCCCACGATCGTATCGTTATCGTGGGTGCCGGAATAAGCGGCGAGATTGTGAACGTATTGATGGGGCAGGGCGGGATTGCTGGGGCCGGAAGCAAAGGCGAATTGCAGAATCGACATGCCCGGAAGATCGAACTGAAGCCGCAGGTTTTCCACTTCCTTTGTAATGAGGCCGAGGTTTTCGGCGATGATCGGCAACTCGCCCAAGGCTTTATTCAAAGTTGCGAAGAAATCCGCGCCGGGACCTTTTACCCACCGTCCGTGGATGGCCGTCTCCGCGCCGCCGGGAACTTCCCAATAGGCTTCGAAACCACGAAAATGATCCAGCCGGACGATATCCACCAATTTTAAAGCGGCGTGAAAGCGGTCGATCCACCAACGGTATCCCGTCTCTCGCAAGCGATCCCATCGATAGATGGGATTGCCCCATAACTGGCCGGTTTCGCTGAAATAATCCGGCGGCACGCCGGCGACGGCGGCGGGAATGCCCTTCTCGTCGAGCTGGTACAAGTCGGGATGCGCCCATACGTCGGCGCTGTCGTGAGCGGTGTAGATGGGAATGTCGCCGATAATTTTGATTCCACGGTCTCCTGCGTATTGCTTAATCGAAGCCCATTGTTGGAAAAACAAATATTGCCAGAATTTCCGGGCTTGGATTTCGTCGTAGATTTTCTCGCGCCAATGCTGCATAGCCGATGGCTTGCGCGCGGCGGCGTCGGCTTCCCATTGAGTCCACGGCTTGCCCGCGAACGCTTCCTTGAGAGCCATGAAAAGGGCGAAATCGTCCAGCCAGGCGTCATTACGTTGCCGGAAGGCGTCGAAATCCTCCCGTTGTTTTTGGGAAGCTTTCTTCTTAAAATTCTCGAAAACGATGCGCAGTTTTTTGTATTTGAAACCGATGACCCAGCCGTAATCTACGCTATGTTCGGGAAAAGGGAGATTTTCCAGATCTTCGGCGGAAAGAAATCCTTCCTGTACCAATTTTTCCAGACTAATGAGCAGAGGATTGCCCGCAAAGGCGGAAAAACTCTGGTAAGGCGAGTCGCCGTAACCCGTCGGCCCCAAGGGAAGCACTTGCCATAATTTCTGGCCGGCGGCGGCCAGGAAATCCACGAAACGGCTGGCGCCGTCTCCCAAATCGCCAATGCCGAATTGGCTCGGAAGCGAGGTGGGATGCAATAGAATGCCGCTCGATCTTGGAAATCTCATGGATAATGTCCTTTCCTTATTGCAGAGGCCAGCGTTTTGGTGAACGCATTTCGCGTCGGTTGATCGATTGAATGAATGGCAAGTATTGTAAGACGTTTTTCCTTCAACGCAACGCCGAACTCGCTCAGAAAACGCCAACGCCGAAATCGCTTGTTTCCCAATTCCACTGCGAGCGCCGCCAGCAAAGACGAGAAAATGGCGTATAGCCATAGTCTCGCCGATGGTTTTTTGAGAAAATGGCTTTATAATGAGTAGGCGATTTTGAAAATAAACATTAATAGGAAATCGGTATTTTCCTTTGCCTAAAAGCCGAAAATAGGGATAAATTTTATAAATGCCGATCGTCGCGCGAATCGTCTTCAACCAATCGGCCTTACAAACGAAAGAAATATGAAAAAAATCGAGTCCTATAGATTTGGAAGGGGATCCCATCCCATGAAAGTTGGAAAACGCGTTGAATCCGATGTTACGATATTGCAACCGCAAGGGAGAATCGATGCGGCGAGTTTGCAAGAATTCGCCGCCAGCATCAATCGCGCCGCGCAGGATGGCGTCAAGAAACTCTTGATCGATTTTTCCCAAACCGATTATATGAGCAGCGCAGGGGTTCGCGTCCTCATCGAAGGGAAGAAAGCGATGGAAGCCGTCGAAGGCGACATGGCGTTTTGTTCCGTCAACGACCAATTGAAAGAACTCTTCGAAGTGGTTCGCCTGGATCGTTTTTTTGAGATATTCGCCACTGAGTTCGAAGCGTTGGATAAGTTTCTCGATTGAAAAAGTCATGTAGTTACGTAAGGCGGGTTAAAAGCGAAGCGAAACCCGTCATTATCCTTGCATAGACAAACCGCCCGCCTATCTTTTAGGCGGGCGGTTTGTCGCTTTATCGGCAGAGAATTCATTTCGCCGCGATAATTTCCATCTCCCAAATCGTCGGACCGTTTGAGGCGTCGAGGATATTCAATCGCACGCGCTGCGCCATAACCGGCTTAAAGTCCACCGTCAACTTATCGCCGATTTTCGTACCTTTATGAAAAGTTTTCCAATTCTCTCCATCCTTATATTGCAGTTCAAATTGATTGACGCGGCCGTTTTCTTCCCGCAACGTGATGCGGTGGAACGTTTCCGGTTTTCCCAGATCGACGGCCAGCCACGCCTGCTTTACGCCTTCGTCCGTCGCCCAGCGAGTGCTGGGATCGTCGTCGAACGCCATCGCCGGGCCGAAAGCCCAGTCGTTTTTTTGATAAACGTTGGAGGCTTCCGCTTTCTTATCCGAAGCCAGGGATGGAGAGAGAAGAGCGCTTCGCGGCGCGATCTCGCTAGACGGGCCGTCCAATTCCAAGGCGATGATTGTGTCCAAAGGATCGCGTTTTTCCGCGGGAAGATTGATTTCTAAAACGCCGTTTGCCGCTTTGATTTGCGCTTCGCCTCCGGTTAGCGTTTTGCTGGAAAGAATTTTCTTGCCTAAATCGGGAAGGCGAAGAACGCCGTCTTCACCCCAATCGAGAATATGCAGATAGACCGTATTCCCTTTATAAGTCGAGCCGCCCCAGGCGCCGGTTTTGATGGGGCCGCCCCGCGTTCCGTAAAGGCTATCTCCATATTTTTTCATCCAAGCGCCAATCTCTTTAAGCCGTTCCACTTGCCGCGCTTCGATTTCGCCGGAAGGCATGGGGCCAACGTTGAGCAATAGATTCCCATCGCCGCATACGCTGCGCACGAGGATGTCGATGCACTGTTGCAGCGTCTTCATCACGTCGTTCGGTTTCCAGGCCCATTGTTGGCAAATGGTGATACAGCTCTCCCAGGCTCGGTCGTTTTGGAAACGGCCCACGCGCTGTTCCGGCGTGTCGAAATCCTGTGGCAGACCGGCGCGGTTGTTGATGAGGATTCCCGGCTGCAATTGGCGGATCATGGGAATCATTTCGTAGGATCCCCAATCTTCCGGCTTACCCCCCAGCCCATCGAACCAAAGGATGTCGACTTTGCCGTAATGGCTGCATAGTTCCCGCACTAAGCTATGCAAGTACTCGATATACCGCGAATGATTTTCCGTAAAGTAATCGGGATGGCGCCAATCCGGAGGCGAATGATAAAAGCCTAATTTCAAGCCCGCTTTATGGCAAGCGTCCGCCAGCTCTTTTACTACGTCGCGGTGGAATGGGGAATTAGTGATTTTGTAATCGGACAATTTGGCGTCGAACATACAGAAGCCGTCGTGATGCTTGGTGGTAAATACTAAGTATTTCATCCCCGCTTCTTTGGCGAGGGCGACCCACTCGACGGCGTTGAATTTGACGGGATTGAATTGTTTGTAGAGGTTATCGTAAATTTCCGCTGGAACCTCTGTTCCTGCCCCCTTGGGAAATTTCCGTTCTCCACCGCGCGACCAACCGATTTCGGTCCCTTTCAAACTCACCGGCCCCCAATGAATGAACAATCCGAATTTAGCATCGCGGAACCATTGCAACTCTTCCGAGCTGGCGGCGGGAACCTTTTCCGGCGAAGGCGAAGCGAACGCCAGCGGCGATAGAAACAATGCTGCTAGAACGCTCATTACTAATTTGTTGAATAAATTCATTGTTCTCTCCTCGTATAAATTTTTATAAAAGCCATTATTCTTATTACCATAGAGTTGGCTGCAAGAAAAGATTCCAAGATCATGCGAAACGTAAAGAAAGGGAATCGTCATGTATAGGCGTTCTTGGATAAAAGGAGTTGGAGCCGTTTTGGGAAGCGTTTGTTTATCTCCCGTGGCGTTGAGCGAAGAGAAGAAGCGCCCTTGGAAAACCGCCGTTGGACTCAACGGCTTCGAATCCGGCGTTCGCAAATACAATAAAAATTATCCTATATGGGAAATCCTCGACTTCGCGTCCCATACAGGCTTCGACGGGATCGAATTGGTTTCCAATTGGCCGATGGGGGGATATCCCGGCGCCGAAGAAAAAGAACGCATCCGCGCTTTGCGAAGAATGTACGACGGCTTCGGCTTGCAAATATTTTCCATTCAGTTAGGCGCAGACGGCGCCTTTTCTCCCGACGCGGATGAACGTAAGCGCTGGCTGCAAGAAATCCGTAACCGCGCCCAATTCTGCAAAGAGGCGGGCGGAGAGCGCATCGGCTTATGGCCCGGCGGCGGATTGCGCGGCCAGACCATCGGCGAAGCCATCGACCGGTTGGGAGAATCGTTCCACGAAGTTGGAAAGATCGTCGCCGATTTAAGCATGATCGCTTCCTTCGAGATCGAGCCGCCATTCGTGTTCAATACGGAAGACCATATCAAGCGCATCCTCGCTAAAGCCAATCATCCGTCGCTGAAGACCATGTTCGATCCCAGCCACTTCGATCTGATGAGCGGCTCTTCCGGCAAACCCCACGAAATGCTGAAGCGCATCGGCGTAGAGAATATCGGCTACGTCCACCTGACGGATACGGATGGAACCCTGCGCGACGGCGGCACGTCCAAACATTTAGCCTGCGGCGACGGGCATGTGGACATCGATTCGGCGTTGAAAACGCTCTACGACGGCGGCTTCCAAGGCTGGATCATGATCGACGCCTGGGAAATTCCCGATCCCTACGACGCCTGCGTCAAAGGCAAAAAAGCCATCGAACGCGCTTTGCGGTAGGGATAAAGGCTATAATGAATGGGAAATAGATGAAATAGAGGAGTAAATAATTATGAACAATACCCCCATCCAAAAAGCGCTTGACGCTATTGAATCGCTGCCTCTGGAAGATCAACAGATGCTAGTCGGTATTATGAATCGGCGTCTTATTGAACAACGCAGACAAGAAATAGCCCAAAATGCCGAGATTACTCTTCAGGCTGTTAGAGAAAACCGAGCTTCCATTGGTTTTCTGAATGATATTCAAGGGGATTTGTTATGAGTTTCATATAAAAGACATTCTTTGAAAGTAGTCGCCCTAAATATAATTCACGTAAAGGTAATAAAATCATGCTTGCGAAAAATTTGATGGTTTCAGGATGGTATGCCGATCAGGCGGCTCGGCAGCGAAACGAGCCGGGGATTGCGCATTCGTTTATGGGAGGATTGGCGACTGCATTGAATTATATGCATGGCGAAGTGGATCCCGTATGGTTGATGGGAAGCAGCGCCTGGGCCTTCAGGATATGGATCAGCCAGGCTTTTTGTCCCAGCGCCATGAGCGTCTTCGATTGGAATCTTCTCCCAGAAGCAGTAGTACAAGCCGGGTATAGCTGCGTATACATTTCCCGGCTTTGGAATGAAAAAGAAAAGGAAGAGGAGCGCCGTGAACAAGCGTATGAAGCGATTTTCGCGAGCATCGAACAAGGCGCGCCCGCCGTGGTTTGGGATATTGCGGACGACGAATGGGGGCTTATAACTGGCTTCGACGATGAACGACAATCGTATAGTACCTTGTCATGCCATAATGAAATTGGATGTATGCCTTATGAAAAATTGGGAAGGAATGGAATCGATATTCTTTCGGTAACCATCCCTGGACAGGTCAATGGCAGAACTCGCAAATACGCTGTAAGGCGTTCGTTGGAAGCCGCCGTCGCTCATGCCGAGCAAAAAGAATGGATGGATAGGCCAAAGTATCAAGATGGCTTGCCTGCCTTCGATCTTTGGGCTGCTTCCTATGACCGGTGGCTAATGCTAGTGGAAGCGGGGAAAAGCGATAACATTACGAAAGATTTGCCGAAGTGGGTGAAATATTTCGCCGGGCATTGGTATGGGGCGCGATGTTATGCGCGGGAATACTTGCGAACGCTGGTGGAAAACGGCGAATGTTTATCGCATGCGGCGGAGGCTTACGCAAAAACGGCGGAGTGTTTGAAGCCAGTATGGTTGGAAAGTCCATCGTCCACAACGCCGGAAAAAGAATTGCTCTCCATGTTAGCGCAATGCATACGCAACGCCAAAACGGCGGAAGAGGAAGGAATCGAACATATCCGCCAATACCTTGCGGCAACTAAGAAGAGCGGGTAGCGCTATTACTTCAACCTCTCTTTCTTTGCAATCGATTCCAGTTTAAGTCCCGCCCAAATGAATTTCAGAAACGATTTGGATTTCGAATAAAGTGCGTCGATCAAGTCGGAAAAGGCTTTGTATTTATTGGGCGTATAGGGGAACCAATGGCCTTCGATTTTGGAATTCATTTTGTCAATAACGATCGATTTGACATTCGTAAAAGCGTATAATCCATATTCTCCTTTATAACGTCCAAAACCGCTATATTTGACGCCGCCGAAAGGCAGCGCGGGATTGGCAACCGTCAACATAACATTATTTATACATACATTGCCCGCTGCGATTTTTCTTGCGACGCGATCCGCTCTCATCTTGTCTTTCGACCATACGCTGGCGCCGAGGCCATAGGGCGAATCGTTCGCTAGGCGAACGGCTTCCTCTTCTGTTGCGAATTTCATGACGGCCAGAACCGGTCCAAAAGTCTCTTCCGTCATGACTTTCATCGTATGGTTGACGTCTGCAATCAGCGTAGCGGGATAATGAAAGGGATGGCTTCCTTTTTTCCCTCCTATTAACACTCGCGCGCCTTTGTTAATAGCGTCTTTGACGTGCTGGTCCACTATATCGACCTGGCGTTCCGCCGTCATCGAGCCAATGTCTATATATTCCATTTCTATATTATTGTCTTTATCATGGGCTTGTTTGAGCAAAACTATTTTTTCCGCTAACGTTTTTACGAAATGATCATATATGTTTTCTTGCGCATAAATCCGTTCGACTGAAATGCAGGCTTGTCCGGCATTCGTCAACGCTCCCCACAGCGCGCCAATGGCGGTCTTCTCCAAATCGGCGTCGTCGAAAACAATCATGGAATCCTTGCCGCCTAGTTCCAGAACGACGGGAATCAACTGGCGCGCCGCCAGCGCCATAATTTTTTTGCCCGTCTTTACGCCGCCGATAAAGAATATTTTCTCGGGTTTGGCTTCGATCAGCTTTTCGCCGGTATCGGGACCGCCATAAACGACTTGAATGGCCTCCTCCATAAATCCGCTTTTAATAATGATTTCCTCGATCATTCCGTGGAGAGGAGTAATTTCGGACGGCTTGTATATAACGGAATTTCCGGCGATGAAAGCGCTCAAAATAGGAACAATGGATTGATAAAGTGGATAATTCCAAGGAGATAGAACCAATACGACGCCTATAGGCTCATAAATGATTTTCGATTTTTTCCCCCGCAAAGTCAGCGGCGTAGAGACATTTTTATCGGCTAAGATTCTTGCGGCGTTTTTTTTATAATATTCGATCGCGTCCAGCACGACGAAAATTTCGTTGCTTAAACAATCGAAGCGGGATTTGCCATTCTCTATGACGATCCGGTCGATAATCCATTCCCGGTTTTCCGCAACATAGTTTTGAATTTTCCGGCATTCGCGCAATCGTTCGTCTATCGATAAATTTCTTATTATTTCAAAAGAAGATTTTGCTCGTTCGTAGAGACGGCGAATTTCCATCATATCCGGATCGTACATTTCATACAATATATTATTGTCGATGGGAGATTTTACTTTGTAGACGCGCATTTTTCTTCTCCAAAATAGCTCAAAGCTTATCGGTTGGCTGCCTTTCCATAATCTACGTTTTTCGTTGCTGAAATTCGTAAATCGAATCCGATTAAACCGATGGTTAGGATTCAAAAAGGAATGGAGGAACGCTTGCTCGGAGAATTTTGCATATTGTTAAGCGAAAAAATGATAAGGCGCATTTTCACTAGTATGTTAATCCCTAGATAGCTTATCTTGTACCTTCCGGCTTGTAAGTTCGCGAAGGGCGTCGGCGGCGATCCATCGGCATGTTTGGCCGCCGAGGGCGCGGATGGATTCGGCGGTTTGGATGGCGCGTTGGTTCAGCGATCGGTTGCGTTTGCCAATTTGACGCAAGGCCCAATTCACGGATTTTTTCACAAAATTGCGTTCGTCGGAGGCCTCGCGTTGGATGATATCAAGCCAGGAAACGAATATCTTGTCTTCCGCTTTTTTATCGTGAACCGCCAGAACCGCTATTAAGACGAATCCGGCGCGTTTGACGAATTCCTCTTTACGGGCGCACCAATCGGCGGCCTTTCGCTGAACTTGCGGATAGTGGCGAAAAAGGCGGTTGAAAACCTGATCGCAAACATCCCAGGAATCGATATCCATTACCCACCGTTCCAATTGTTCATCCGAAAGCATTTTGGGTTCGTCAATCATGGCGGCCAGGATTCTGGCTTCATGAATTCCCGAATCCCATAATTGTTGCGCCAATTCATGATCTTTTCCCGCTTCCTTGGCGATCGTCATTAGAATCGTAATGGAGACGCCATACGTATTCTCGGTTCTTATGCCGAACCGATCCATCGCCGCGAGATTAGCGGGATTGGCATATGATTTCAATCTCAAAATAATATCGTTTGCCTTCACGATGACCGCCATGTTCGCAAAGGGATCGCGAGAGCCATCGATCCCGCGATCCCTTTGCAATAGGCTATTCTTAGATTTATAAATTCAACTTCAATTCCATCTTCTTCATGTCCTTCATCATGCCGTCCCACGTCGCTTCCTCGCCGGAGTAAGCGGCGATGCGGCCGAGAACGCCCGTCAGCGTGCTTTGCACGGCGTCTTCGCCGTGGTTGATGTATTGGCCGGAATGAATGGCTTTAACGAAATCCTTGACGTTATTGTTCACGCCGACGTCCCACGTCTCGTCGTTATCGGTTCCCGGCCAGGGATTGTCGCCAGTGATTTTTACGGGGCCGCTGTAATGGGAATCGACGACGCCCTTGGAACCGTACATGCGGATGCAAAGGTCGTCGTAACCTTTAGTGAACTGGGCGGAACTGAAATCGACTTTTACGTCGTTGGGATACCAAAACGTAACGATGAAATGATCCCAGCAATCGCCGACATCGACGCGGGCTTTGCGTCCGCCGGTTCCGCGCGCTTTGATGGGATGGGTTCCGATGTACCAGTTGGCGACGTCCAGAACATGGACGTTCTGTTCGACGATGATATCGCCGGAGAGGGGAATATCGAAGACCCAGTTGCGCAAGCGGTTTTCGTCGTCCGATGCGCCGGGGCGATTTTTGGGATCGAGCCGTCCGGCGTGGTAGTAAACGTGGCCGAGAACGAGTTCGCCAATATCTCCCCGCCGCACGCGCTCGACGGCTTCCTTAAAACCAGGACTGTTACGGGTTTGAAAATCGACTAGGAAGTTCAACTTGCCTTTGGCCTTTTTGGAACTATCCAGAATGCTAAGGCAGCCGGGAGCGTCGACGGCCACCGGCTTGGCCATCCAGACATGCTTGCCCGCCTCGACGGCCATGGCTACTTGTTCGGGATGGTAATAGGGAGGGCTGGTAACGGCGACAGCATCCAGCTTGGATTGAATTAAATCGGCGTAGGTCTTAACGCCGAGATAGCAACGGGATGGTTCCACGTCGAAGCGATCGCGAATCACTTCCAGACGGTCTTCGAAGGGATCTTGCGCGGCGACGACTTTCATATCCTGGGGAGCGTTTTCCTGATACTTCTTGGCGACGAAGTTGCCGCGTCCGCCGCAGCCGAGGATGCCGATCTCGATGGCGGAATTGGCCGGAGCGCCATAGATGGATGAAGGTTTGACGAACATCATTCCCGCTGCGCCCGCCGCCGAGGCTTTTAGAAAACTGCGCCGATTGTCTTTTGGTTTTTGCGTCATTTTATTTTCCTCCTGCGTATGCGATAAGGTTTTTTTTATCATTACTAACTCATGTTACGCGCCTGGGAGTGCGGGCGTCCCGCCCGCAAGTTGGTGAAACCGTCACAGAACGGCGCATTGGCACTATTTCTGCAGCGTTATTGAATCACGTAACCGCGAAATAATGGAGAAATCCACAAAATTTTTGAATCGCGGATATCGTGGATTCTTATGGATTTCACGGAGAAATCTATCCCGAAGAGCGATTCCTTGCTCTAACTTTTTTTTCGTGTTTTTCCTTTTCCTTTCGCGTTTTCGTGATTCAAGCGACGATTGCAATAGATGCCTTTAATATATGAGCGAGTAGAAAAATCAATCTTCCGGCAAATAGGGATACCATGTTTTCCATAAAATGAGAACTCCCGCTAAGAAAACCGAAAAAGTAATGGCGGCGGCCGTCCAATCGTGAATGACGGAATAGACGGGAGTAAGGTAAAGGCAAAGTAAGGCGATCATGCCGATCGCGCAATTAAAGAGATCGCGCATGAAAGTTTCGCTTTTCGCTCGGAGGCCGCCGTCGTCCATTCCCCGCCGCACCGGTCCCCAGAAACCGCCAGGGTGAACGGCGCCATAGAAAAGACGCAGCGTTTCAGCGTTCGTCGGCGCTGTCGAATAGGTTGCTATGATGGCGGCTGCCAAGGAAGAGAGGACGATGACGCCAAGCGATAGATATGGCGGCGCGCCGGGATAGAAAAAGGTGAGAAAGAAACAAACCGCCATGCCAACGCTCGTAGAACCGGCTACGCCCCAAGCGTTGAAGCGCCACCAATACCACCGCAAAATATTGGGAACCAGAAAACCGGCGGTGAATACCATGAGAATCCAGGTCCAGATCGTCGTAATGGATTGGGCTTGCATTCCTATTAACAAGCCGGCGATAACGATAAGGATAGAAGAAATATAGCTTGCGCGGGTCAATTCGCGATTGGAGGCGTTGGGTTTAATCAGTCCATGATAAATATCTTCTACAAGATAGGCCGCTCCCGAATTGATGGTGGAATCGAAGGTGGACATGAAAGCGGCCAAGAAGCCCGCCAGAACCAGCCCCTTCAATCCGATGGGCAGATAAACGTCGAGGACGTGGGGCAGCGCCATTTCCGGATCGGTGATTCCTTGGATGCCGACGACGGCCAGGGCGGTAATGCCGATGCACATGGCCCAGCGGGTAACCAGGAAGAAGCCCCAGGCGGCGCCTACTTTACTGGCGTCGCGCGAGGAGCGCGTAGAAAGAAAACGCTGGAATTCGTGCAGCGTAAAGGGGCCGCCCGCGTTGAGCATTATTCCTTTCGCTATCCAAGCAATGCAGAGGAGGCCGAAGAATTGAAAATCGGTTCCGGCCAAATAAGTCGGTTCCCAGGCGGGCGCGAGGCTCAACCAACCGTCGGGAACGGAGGCGGACAAAGATTCGAAAGTGAATTGGCTGGCGCAGATAACGGCGACGACGGCGGCGGCGATGGTCAAAATCGCCGTCTGGATAACATCGGTAACGATTACGCTGTATAAACCGCCAAGGATAACATAGATGGATGTTACGCCGAAGACGAGAAACGCTCCAGCGTCTTTAGAGAGGGGAAGATAGACGGATATAAACTTGCCGATGCCTTGATAATCGTAAGCGATCATGCAGACGGTAGTGATCACCGAGGCAAAGGCGTAGAGCTGGCGGGCGATCATGCCGTCCAGCCCTTTGCCGAATCGCGTTTCCATCCATTGCGCGCCGGTGAGGACGGCGGAGCGGCGCACCCACTTGCCCGCAAACGTCATGTACGCCGCCGGAATCAAAAAACCCCAGGACCAATGAATCCACATGCCCTTAAGGCCCATCGTGTAAAACATGGCCACGATCCACATCGTGCCGGTGATGTCGTACGTAGAAACGCTGCCGGAAATGGATATCCAGAGCCAATGAAGACGGCGTCCAGCCAGAAAATAACTCTCGACGTTTTCCGACGCTTTTTTGCGCAAGTGAAAGCCGAGATAAACGACGCCGATGACGTAGATCAAGAGGATGGCGATATCGACGGGATGTAGTTTCATACGCGTTTCCGATTGCATACCCATTATTTTTGCCGGTTAGGCGTTGCGCCGATCCGGGAGATCTTGGAGTTTCGATTATTCAAAATTTAAAGAAGAATAGGAAGGGGGGCGAAAAAATAAATTGCATCGATGATGGATGACATCTTCAACCATGTGAGGATCAATCGCGTTGGAGAGGCGGATGAGATCGAATTTCTCTATCGATTCAAAAGCGGCGGCAGATCGTCCATCTTATCCAAAACGATTACGCCGATTTTTTTAAAAAATGGAATATAGATTTTCTGCAACTTATTCGCATTACATCCGATCGATATTACCCGCAAATCGTCCCTCAGCCAGCGCGCCGAAAGAAGCGTAGTGGATATATCGCCTACGATGGCAATATTCGCAGGCATCGAAGGCAGGAGCGCCTCGAAAGATGCGTTGGCCGGGATTAATTGGGTATTTTGAAATTTCAATAATCCAATCTCGTCTTCGCCGATTTGACGCGGATGATATTTTATAGCCGCTTTTCCACCGTTCCGTGTAATCGTTTCCACTAATTTGATCATTTCCGGACGGTAATTGGGTATGCGGTCCATAATCGTAACGTGGGGTAAAGTTAACAATATATCGATATTTTGCAAACAAGTTATATCCATGCCGGAGGCCAGCAATAATTGTTGAGATAACGATCGAATCGCCGAATGAGAAAAAAGACTGGCCGAAGCTTTATGATGAATAGTTTTTTTTATAATGGGATGAACATGCTCCGGGAATGCCAGCCAGCATTCATCAATATATTTGGAGGCGCCGACGATCGCTGGTTGATCCCACCAAATCCCATAAAAGATTTTCTTTAGCCATTGATCGAATAGGATATTCCTCAGGCGATGGTTGTTTCTTCTCACATAAGTACACATGCCGTCGTCCAAATAAATACCCGTTACGCTCTCATTTATTCTTCTCGCATGATGAATTAGGTATTGAAATTCGTACCGGCGGTCGTTGCCCGTATAAATCTTGACTGGACGTATATGTTCGGCCAAAGAACGCAAAGACGATATCAATTTCTTGCGATGGTTCCATTTTTCAATCGCAGGCAATCCGCGGCCGGAGAAGGCATGAACTTCTAGGAAGGGACTATCTTTCCATTGTTTTGTTTGTTCGATATACAGATTATCCTCCAGGGAAATCTGGTCGATAAAGCAAAGATAAGCGTTTTCTTCTTCCCTTTTCGATAAAGCAATGCCGCTTGCCAAAAAAAGATTAAGCGGCGTTGAAATCATATAGAGAGCATTAAGTTTTCGATTGTTTTCATCGTTCATTTCTAGGATTCATCGTCCAACGCGACGATTTCGTCCGCCCAGGCAACGCTGTTCAGGCAACGTTTTACGCATTGCGAATCGTTATGAGTGATAACAAGCGCTCTGACGGCGAGGCGGTTCATAGATATTCTCATTTCATGGCCACAGTAGGTTTTTCGCTGGTTTTTGGTTCCTTCTCTTTTTTTCCATAAATAGGAGTTAGCAACTCCACCCCCCGAATGGCGGTAATAATGTCTTGATTGTCGTTATTCGTGGAAAATTCCCAACAGATTACATACCAATCGGGATGAATCCCCGATGATGTTTTATAGGGGTAAATGTGGGCTTTCCGTATGTCGTCGCCAAAACGCCTGATTTTCTTGTTCAAGGAGTTTTGCGTACAAACGGTCTCCCCTTCCAGCGAAAACGATGGATTGAAATTGGCGCTTTGCACGTAAAATCCGAAGGGGCTTTTGCCCGGATCGAAATAGCATGAGCCTTTCGGCGAGGCGGGCAGGCCGCTCAAACTCGTCTTGTCGCCCGCTTGTGGACCGCATTCGAACAACAATCGCAACAGAATATTGGTGGTCTGGGAATAAAACCCCGCTCGCACAATCGACGTAGCGTCCTGAATACCGAAGGAGTATTTGGCGATAAGCATATATTCGACGAGGCGGTCTTTTTTTAGGAATAATCCCTGCGCCGGGCCTTTTACTACGATTTCATCTTCCGGTTTCAAATCCAATCCCAAATTCTGGAACACTTTTTCCAAAGGCGGTTCCTCCTGGCCGAAGCCGAACGACGCCGCGGCCATTGCCATCAATACTATTGCTAGAATTCGTTTCATTATTCCCCTCCTCATAGAGTAGAAGAGGCTTCCAGCCTCTTTGATTTTCAACCATTAGGAAAAAGAATCGGATTGACTCCTTTAATCCACTTTTCCGTGAACTCTTTCATTAAATGCGGAGTAAAGGAGCTGAATCCCTCCACTTCGCGGACGCATACGAATTTACGCAAATCGATTGTTATAAACTTGCGCAAGAAGGGAATAGAATCTTCCGCGAAACTCCAATGCCAGGGTTCGTAAGCGTAGCCCGTACGCGAGGAATCGTTGGTATAGGTTTCGTAAAATCCATATTTCTCCGCGTTTCCCATGAGCCAAGAATACATATCGCCATATACGCCGCCTTTTTTATAATGGCGTTCCAACAGCATTTCCTCCGGCTTCGGCTGGGATAGATCGACGAGATCGGCGTCGGTTCCCCAATGATGCCGCGACGTTCCCGGCAAGCTGGAATATTGCAGGATGGAGCGGAATTTTTCTTCCGGCGTCATTTTCGTTTTATTCATGGAGCGGTATTTCCGGTTCCATATTCTCAGCTGCCGGTCGAAGGAACGATAACCCGAAACGATGTGGATTTTGATTCCTTCCGTCAGCGCGGCTTTACGCATAGACATATAAGCCTCGGCGGCGCTTGGCCGCAGCGGAACGTCCTTTCCGGCGAGTGGCGGTCGTTTTTTTCCCGCCAATTCCAATTCGGATATCTCATCCACGCTTCGGCTGGCGGAGACGGCAAGCGTTGAACAGGAAGCGAGAATAAACGATCGGCGATTCATGGCCCTCTTTCTTTTCATCATTCATACGGATCGGTAAAAATCCGAATCTACTAGCATAAAACCAAACCAGTCAATTGCAAGAAGGCGGAGGGAAAGAAGAGAAACGGAGAAGGATTTGACGAATATCGCCGCCGTTCTTCAATTCCCCTTTTCCGCTCACCGCAGATCAAGGTATCATGTTTTCGGCTCTTAGGCTCCCCAACGAACGAGGAAAGCATATTGAAATCGAAAAAAGATTGGAGTGAAGCAAGATGACGGAAAGAATCGCCACATCACGCAGAAGTTTTTTGAAAGCCGCCGGCGTTGGCGCGGCGGCGGGTTTGACCGCTTCCCAATACAGCGCCTTCGCCAGCGAAGAAGGCGCAAATAAAAAAATCAATGTCGCCGTGATCGGCGTAGGCGGACGAGGCAGCGATCTTTTGCGATGGGTGAAGCGCAAAGATCAAGCGAAAATCGTCGCCGTTTGCGACGTCTACGTTAAACGGCGCAAGGCAGCGGCGCGGACGGCGGAACTGGATCCCGAAAACGAAAAGGATTGCACCGGCGATTATAAGCAAATTCTCGATCGCGAAGACGTCGACGCCGTCATCATCGCGACTCCCGATCATTGGCACGCTCCCATTGCCATCGCCGCCATGGAAAAGGGCAAAGACGTTTATCTGGAAAAACCCATGACCCATACCGTCGACGAAGCGCGCCAGGTTTGGGAAACGCAGGTCAAAACCAACCGCGTGCTACAGGTCGGCAGCCAAACCACCTCCAGCCGCCAGTGGTGGAAAGCCAAACAAGCCATTAAAGACGGCATGATCGGCAAACTCATCATGAGCCAAGGCTCTTATCACCGCAATTCCGATGGCGGCGAATGGAACTGGAGCATCGACGAAAACGCCGGTCCCAAAGCCCAAGGCGACGGCTATATCGATTGGGACGCGTGGCTGGGCAACGCTCCCAAGCGCGATTGGGACGCCGACCGCTTTTTCCGCTTCCGTAAATTCTGGGATTATTCCGGCGGCATTGCCACCGACCTCTTCTATCACGTCATGGCTCCATTGAACATCTGTTGGCCGGAAGCTCAATTCCCCTACAAGGTTATGGGATCGGGCGGCATCTACGTCTTCAAGGATACGCGCGAAGTTCCCGACACTTTCGCCTTCATGGCGGAATACCCTGGCGAACATCAAGTCGTCCTCAGTTCCAGCATGGCCAACAACACACACATCCCCGGCCTCATCCGCGGCCATGAAGGCACCATCGTCATGGTCGAACACGGCCAATTCGAAGGCTCGACTCCCTTTATCACCGTCATGGGCCAACGCCCCTACCAAAAGCAATTCGAAGAGAAATATAAGGAGCGCCTCGTAACCATCAAACGCCTTGACGGCGACGGCAAGGAAGTGGAAGAAAAAGTCGTGCGCATCAATACGGAAGAAGAAGGCGACAAGCCCTGGCGCGATCACATGGATAACTTCCTCGACTGCGTCAAATCCCGCGAAGCGCCGGTTTTAAACGCCCAGACCGCCTTCAAAGCGATGGTAACCATCGCCATGTCGGTCGAATCCTACCGCCAAGGCCGCGTTCTCTACTTCGACGATAAGAAACTGCGCGTAACCACCCGCCCCCCGCAAGCCTAAGCGCAGTTTGGTTGACGCTAATAAAGGCGTCCGATTCGACAAGATTCGGACGCCTTTTTTATAGAATCCCAATAGGTATTCCAAAAAAAAACGTCGATTAGGGCAGGAAAATTGCATTTTTAAATTAATCCAAGGATTCAAATCGTTTTCCCATGACTCGCTCAGGAAGGATTCGCGGTTTTCGTAAAAAACTTGGGGAAAATCCGTTTTTCTTCGCTTCCGTCCCATTTAGCGGTCCAAATCGCCTGGTCACGATAGAAGAGTATATGCTCGGCGTCGGCGGGATAACCGCTGAGATATTCCGGCGGTTTCGAGAAAGGAATTTCTTGCGATTTCGCGGAAAATTCGCCCCAACCGCCATCGGAATTTTGGGGGCGTAAGGAAAGAACGATCGGCGCGATCGGGCTAATGGCTTCCTCCGGGTAATCGGGAAAGACGTCGCCGGAAAAGATCAACGCCTTATTGCCATGAATGGCCATAGCCGGAATCTCTTGGAAATTCCGGCCTGCGATTTTGAAGATCGAATTCGCCGATCCCGTTTCGATTTCATGATCCTGGATTTCGAAAAGGAGCCAGGAACGGCTAGCCCGGCAGATGAAGAGACAGAAATATTCGCGGTTTTGGGGAATGTCGTAAAGAATCGGCCCATGCGATAACGACGGAGTCGAAGCAAACGCCTTGCGATCTTCTTCGGGAAATAGGGCATAGAAATCCGCGAGTGAAACGGTTACGGTTCGAGACGGATGGGTGCGCAGCCAAAATGAGAGCGCTTTCCGCTGGCTATCGTATCCGAAATATCCTTTTTCCTTAACTTGAATCAAACGTCCCGCAGAGCCGGGCCATTCGAACGTTTTTTCGAGATGGCCGTTTTGGTAACGGTATTCGTTCATATTCGCTTCCCGAACGCTGGGGAGATAGCGCGTTGCGGCGTTGGAAATATTGCTTTTTTGCGAAAAGGCTTCAGCGGGATCGATTTCCGTCTGGCCCTGGCGATCGAAAAGAAATTCTTTTCTCTTGTCGCGAAGCATCCACCGGCTCAGCCTCGGCGCCCATTTCGAATTGTTTTCCTGCAAAGCGAGGATCCAGTTGGGCGAGAACCAATCGCGGTAGTGCAGATAGAGAACAGGTTCTCCCTCTTCGATAAATAGGTTCGATAGGTAGAAGGTTTTGATTACCGAATTGCGGCTTCTGGGAAATCCCGACGATCGGTAATTCGTCCATTCCATCCGCAGCGTTCGCTTTTGCTGCAATCGATCGATCAGCATGGCGATTATTCGAGTACGCGCTTCGTTTCCTTCCGTTTGCGATGGCAATTCGAACTGGCAAAGGATATAGGGAGTGGCGGGTATCGTACGTAGTTTTGTAAGCCTGACGGTATTGGAATCTTCCTTATTCCAGCCGAAATCGTCCGCTTCGTTCCAGAAGGTTTGAACGGGAGGCGGCAAGGTTCGGTTCGCCCAAAACAACCCAATTACCAACAAGAAGAGGGCGGGGACGATCGAAGTGAAAAAAAGAATGAAAATGGCGCGTTTCATTCACTTGCCTTGATAAGAAAATTTTCGTTCCGTTCGTTGGCGAGATCGGTTTTCAACTCTTCAACGATCTGCGTAAAAAAAGACGAATCGCCGCTCCTCCCCGGCGAAGGGGAGGAGTTGCGATTCCTTCCATTCGATCAAGAATATATCTTAATTTGTCTCTTTCAACTTGTTCCGCAACCAAGCCTCGTAGTATTCGATCTGTTCGGGAAGATAGAAATGTCCCTGACGGGGTATGATTTGCATCTCCTTAGGACTGGAGATGACGTTATAAGCGGAAAACATCGAAGTCGGCGGACACGTTTCGTCGTTGTATCCCAAATCCATCAAGATGGGTTGATCCAGGATTCGGGCGAAATTGACAACGTCGTAATAGACGGCGGTTTTGATTTTTTCCGGCGTGCAATTGAAAGGATTTTGGCCGCGGAAGAGATGGGGCCAGCCGCCTGCTCGTTCATGCAGATAGCCGTAATGATCGCACATGGCGGGGAATTGCGCCGCGATGAAACGGATGCGTTTGTCCAGCCCGGCGGTTATGATGGACAACGCTCCGCCTTGGCTGCCGCCGTGAATACCCAGCGTCTTCCCGTCGAACTTCTCCAACTGGAAGAGAAAATCGACCGCCCGCGCGCATCCTAAAAACACCCGTCGGTAATAATAACGGTCGCGGTCGTCCAGGCGGATCGAGGGGTAATCGTCGAGCGCCCCCGCCCGCAGGTTGTCGTAAACTCGCTGAGGCAGATTGACGGGGAAGCCGTGGATGCCAACGGCGAGATGGATCGCGCCTTGCGCCGCCCACCCCTTATTGGGTTGATACGGCCGTACGCCCGCGCCGGGTACTTGCAATAACGCCGGAAAGGGGCCGTCGCCTTTGGGAACCGCTAACATTCCATAAAAACGCGAGCTTCTGGAAGCGCAGGCGAAACTGACGTGATACAAATCCACGTTTTCCGAGCCTTCGTTTTCGATAGGTTCCATAATGGGATCGAGGGGAATCTCTTTTTGTTTTTCCAATTCGCCTTTCCAATAGGTTTCGAAATCGTCCGGCATTGGAGTCGTCGGTTGTATGCGTTCCGGCTCGTAGGCCCCGGCGGCCAGTCCGCGATAGGTTTTTCCGTCCGCCGCGATTTCGGCGATGCAGCGCAGGAATCCCGGACGGTCCAGGCCGTGGGAGCGTAAGACCAATTTGCCATCCTGCAACGACGAAGTTCCTTGGCTGAAGGGCGCCATTTGCTCAGGTCCAATGCGCCAAACGATCTCTCCGTTTGACAAAGGCTTCCCCTCCGCTTCCGCCGTGACGGTGAAAACGATAGGTTCGGCGACGGCGTAGACCCAATTATCATGATCGGGAATTACAGAAACTTTAATTTCGGCGGCGGTGAGAGGAAGAGACGCCGCGAGCAGCGTGATGGAAACGAATAGGAAATGAATTCCACAATGACGCCATAGCATAATAAACAATCCTTTCCGAATGAAATGGAGATAGCGAAATTATTCCATCAATCCTGGCGAACATCAACATTCGCCCTTTCTTTCTTGTCAAAAACAACGCCAGAGAAGGGAAGAAGCCGAATTACGGAGAATCGAATTGCGCCGCGCAGAATCCTGTCCCGCTCCCGCTTGCTTTTCGGTTTTTCCTAGCGAAATCAATAATAGCACTCTTCCCTTCGCCGCCATTTGGTCTTAATGTCATGTTAGAATTTGGTTAGCCGTATTGGGAGGGAAAATTATGGTAAAAATGCGTTTTCTGAGGGACAAAGTAATCGATAAGTTGATTGAAGAGGTCGAACGGTTATCGGCTAGCATCCCTGACGAAGATGAAAACTCCATCGAATTTCTATCCCATTACGTCAATTCGCTTTTGATTACTTTCAAAACAACGAAAATCGTTTTGGAAAGAGTCGAGGAAGCCATAACCGCCGCCCGCAAAATCGACAATACCGAAATTGTTTACGCTCCCTTATGCGAGGCGGCAATGCACCTGCAAGTCGGCGTCAACAGTCTGAACGAAGCGTTGTGGTTGAATACGCAATCCCTGCGCCAGGAGAACGGAAATGCCGATTTCGGCGAGTTGGAATTTTCCTTTCCTACCGAATAACGCCTGATATCGAATCGCTCATAAACCGTTATCAACTAAGAAAGGTTTTGTAAATCAGACTCCCCGCAAATCGTTCATTTTAGAACGAAATGCGGGGAGCCTGTGCGGTTAAGCGTTATATTAATACATCCTGCATCCAGCCGAATTTTTCTATTTTAATTTCGGCGAGGTTGCTGGTTCCCAATTTGTAAACCTTATCGGCGGCTTCCACGCAGAGCGGCGGCGGAGAGAGGGGCCAAGGTTCTTTGTTAATGGCGCGCCGCTTTTCCGAAATGATTTTCAGACAAACGGTTTCTACGGCTACGGGATCGGCGCCCGCTATCAATCCGTTGTAGTTCCACATGTATTGCGGATCGGGCTGCGGCCCTTTGTCGCAGAGGGGGCGAAGGGCGTCGACCAACATCAATTTGGTCTTGCCTTTGACGTCGGGCAAGTTCCAGATTTCACCCAGTTTCGCATTGTTTTCTCCATGATAATCTCTAGGTTTTCCCGAATACATGATGTAGAGCTTCATGACGGTTCCAATGCCCGTCAGCCAATGGGCTTTGAGGGAGGGGAGTCCAATCAGCGCAGTGCATGCTTTGGCCTTGTCTGGTCCGCCTTGAGCAAGAAGGATGTTTTTCTCGGGAATGCCCGCTTCCATCAATCCCGCTTTCACGGCGTCAACAACTTCGTTATGAGTGGGATTTAGGTGAGGAGTGGAAACGAGACCGACAACGTCATTGGGAGTAACCAGAGAAAGCCATGCCTCTTTCGTTGTTGTTTTGCCGGTAACGCGCACGACGGTTTCTTCCAGCATTTTCTTTAAAACGTTGGCGTCCACTTTCTGATCGCTCCCCTGAACTTTTTCGTCGCGCACGACGACGACGCTGCTGGAGCGCGTGGAGGCGTCCTCATCCGCTCCGGCGGGCATCGCTCCGACAATCGAAACGGCCGCGGCGGCGCTCATGGTTCCATAAACGAAATCTCTTCGGGTTACTACATGTTTGTTACTTTCCATGTTTATCCTCCTTTGCATGAATAATTTTATCAATTTGAGTAAATGCCTTTTCTACAAGTTGCTGCGTAGGAGATCCAAATACTAAGACTGCCATATTTCCAGATGTTCGATATCCCATCCAACCCTCTTCAATTTGATAAATGAAAGGTCGGCCGGCAGAGGAAACAGGTTCGGTTTTCAAGCGATGTTCGGGCAGAAAGGCTTCGCGAAAATGCTTTAACCCCTGCTGCGTCCTTTCCGCGTTGAGATAGCGAATAAGCAACAACTGAATCCTATCCTTCTTCTCCGCGCCGGATTGGTTTTCGTACGGGACAATGGCCGCTTCCGTGGAATGGTCCAAGTCGAGGATGTTATGCGTACTGATAAAATAGGCGGAATTCAACGCCAAGTGGGAACGAAAATAGAAGAGACGGCCGCCGAGCAGCTTCCATTTCTCATCGAATGAGGCGGGAAACAATTTAACTAAGTCCGGCGGGGAGGATAAAGGCCGATGAGCCATAATCGCCCGGCCTAAAGCCAATACCGCTTCTTTCGATGCAGGCGTTTCCACGTTCGCCATCACCCGCGCATAGAGATCGTCCGACGCGATGCGCAACAAACCGGAGCCATAAAGCGCGCGCGCAGCGGGCGCCGGAGTGGCGTCGGCGACGATCTCATCTCTCAAAACGACGGGATCGCCTCTCCAATCCTGAGACAACAAGCCGAAGGCGTCGCCGCTGGTCTCCATCCAATAGAGTTCCACCAGGATGTTGTTTTGTTCGGCGGACGTATATTCGAAAACGTCGAGTTTTCTGAACCGGTAGCCGACGTAGAGTTCGCCCGCCCCGTCCATATAATCGAAAATCGTCTTGGCGGTGACGGTTTCCGGCGCTTCGGGGCGCGACCAGGGACCAACGGTCATGGGAAGATCGATAATGGAGCGGTTCGCGGAGGAATTTTCGGAACGGTTATCTTGGGCAACGAATGTATGGTCATGCAAAGACATAGCGATCGGTTCGGCGCCCAAGAGGGCGCAAGGCGTACCAATTAATAAAACAAAATAGAAATATTGGATGCGTATAACCACTATTTTTCGTCCTAATCGTCCATTTGTCTGTCCTTTACTAAACAAGTTCCTTTTATATAAACGATTTTCGAATGGAAAAGGTTTTTCGGTTGCGTAGGATAGGCTCAAAGCGAAGCGCAACCCACTCCTCATCTAACCATTCGTCGCTTTTCGCACGTCACTGTCTTTTACGCGGGCATTTCCAATCTCTCGTTAGAGTGCCAAAGTTCGTCCCATGTTATTTTGCGCCCCTGATAAGCAGCTTCGCGTCCCAGAATGGCGGTGAAGGTGCTGGCGGTTACATAATCGCTGTGATTGACGTAAGGACCGGAACCGTCGACGCTGGCGATGAATTGCGCCATTTCCAATTCGACGGCGCTTTCTATGCCGCCATGTTCGATATGTTGCTTATCTTTAGTGAATAGCCCCGTGGCTTCGTCGTAATATCCTTCCGAACCGACGATTTGCTTGTCCGAACCTTGATAGCCCTTTTGAATCTGGGAGCCGGTATGGGTGAGGTGGAAACCGTTGGGATATTCGTAAACGACGCTGATGTGATCGTAGATGTCGCCTACGTCCAGGCGAACGTCGCGCCCGCCTTTGCCGACGGCGCTGACGGGATGCATTCCCGCAAACCAGTTGAAAATGTCGAGATTATGCACGTGCATTTCGACGATGAAATCGCCGCAGGCCCATTTGTAATAGAGCCAATGTCGAATTTGATGATCGCGTTCCGTGAAGTGGGCGGGGCGGTCGTGGCGCCACAGGTCGCCGCCCATGCGGGTGGAATGGCCGAACAGCAATTTTCCGATGGCTCCATCCTGGATCATTTCCGCGATGCGTTGACGGCCTTCGTCATTGCGGGATTGCAAGCCCGCGCCCACGGAAAGTTTTTTGCGGGCCGCTTTTTCGCCCGCTTTAAGAAATTGGCGGCAGCCTGGGGCGTCGACGGCGATGGGTTTTTCCGCGAAAACGTGCTTGCCCGCGTCGATGGCGGCTTCAAACTGAAAGGGACGGAAATAAGGCGCCGTAGTCATCAGGACGGCGTCGATATCGTCAAGCGCCAATACATGCTTATAACCGTCTATACCGGAAAAACAACGCTCCGCCGGTACGCCGAATTTCTCCGCCGGATTTTTCATCTGAAAATCGAAATAATCCGCCAATGCCGCGATCTTGACCTTGCCCGTCTTGAGAAGATTGCGTCCATCGTATTCGCCGCGTCCGCCGGTTCCGAAGATGCCCATCTGAATCGTCGAATTCGTTTCCGAACCGAAAACAAGACGAGGCTGCAAGATGGTGAAGGCGGAAGCGCCAGCGGCGGCGAGAGACGCTTCTTTCATAAAACGGCGGCGCGATGGCGAGGTTTGATTTGTTTTCTGCATGATTTTCCTCCTAAAATGGCTGGTTGATGTTCCGGCGATTTATTGATTATTGGAAATTCGTTTTAAGAGCGCTGTCCAATCTTTATCGGGATCGCTGGGGGGAGCGCCAATGGATTTCGTTCCCGGCCCTGCGATCGATTTAATTCCGCCTTCTCGCAAATCGCCTCCCTCTCGCGGATTGAACCAGAGAACGGAATAGTTCCCCTCACCCAGTTTAATTTGCGGCGAACCGCCGTGGGGCATATAGATGGCGTAAATTTCTCCCGGTTTGGCAAAGACGTAATCGTCCGGATCGGGAGTAAGTTCGTCCGCATGAACCATCTCCGCAAAAGGCAAATCGTTTTGGAAAAATTCCAGAGCATAGCGCGTCATATCCCATAAACGTTCGCGGGAACGCCAGTCTTCGCAGTTCAAGTCGTTATGGGCGAACTTGTAGCCGAAGTACCATTCGCATCCGGCGCCGCCCGCCATAAGATTTCCCCAGAGCGCCTGTTGGCGCGCTTGGTCATGGGCAGGATCGTCCGCATCGGGCATAACGCCAATATCGGGGGGGCCGATCTCGTCCACACAGATGAACCAGGGACGGCTGCTGGCGGAGGAACGGTCAAACCATTTTATGGTTTCCGAATGCGTTTTGTTCATATCGCCCATTTGTAAGGATGGGCCGTAAAAATCGCGAAAGCCCAATAGTGGTTTATAGACTTCGTCGTATTTTTCGGGAAAAGTATGGACGACGATGGGATGTTTGTAGGGATCGATGTTTTGGATATATTCCGCAAAGGCTTTGCGTTGGGAATCCGTGTTCGTGTTTTCCTCGCCGAGATTCCAAACCAGGGCGGGATGATGAGCGAAGCGCGCGATCAATTCGCGGTAGTATAGTTTGCGTTCTACGCCCAGTTCGCCGCCGTCGAGCAGTTGATCGTTTTCCGTTTCCTGGGTGATGACGTGTTGCATTAATCCCAGCCGGTCCATATGCGAGAAGACGATCTCCCATTGGTCCAATTTGCTGCAATCGAAGCGCAGACGTTCTTCGTCGCTGGTCCAAGGCCAGACGTCGCGTCCGTCGCCGATGACATTCATGGTGAGGAAATAGACGCTGTTCATGCCCTTGCCCGCCAGGTAATTTAACGCGCCGATGATGTTTTTGCCTTGACCGTTGCGCCAAACGGGATCGCCGCTTCGCCAATCCTGGGAGTGAGGTTGATAATGATGCAGCGGGCTGGGAGCGGCTTCGCCTTCGCGCCGGGGTTTGCCCGCTTGTTTGGAAGCGGTTCCGTCAAACTCGAAATAGGCGAGAAAATTTTCCGGGCTGTCGGCGCCGCCTTTGATGAAATATTCGCCCGTTTCCGCGAATTGCAGGTAATGCTTGCCGACATAGCGCAATAAGCCCTTAGCGCGAGAATCGCTCTTGGATTGGTTGATAGGTTGGATAGTAAACGTACCGCTGGCGCCGTCGAAAGCGGTGGATTTCCCCACGCCGGCGTCGATGGCGGCGTTTTTTCCTGCAACGAAAGAAACTTTGTAATTCCAATCGCCTTCGGCGTCAGGCAGGAAATGGACGCGCCAGCAATCGCCGTTGGAGGCGCCGCTTTCTCCCGCCGCGCCATCGGCGGCGTAATAGCCGGGAACGGTATAAACGCTGCTTCCATGCGTGAAAGTTACGGACAAGCGATAGTCGAGAAAAGGATTAGGCGAAGCGTCTTCGCTGGTTTGATGACCATGGAAGGTAATTGCAGCCGCGCCCCATTTTTGCAAATCGCCGCTAACGGAAGGCTTCTCTCCCGCTATCGCATCGCCAATGCAGAGCAACGATAATACAAGGATACGCAACATGGCCAAATGCCGATTATGTGGAATTATCGAGAAAAAACAATTATCTTTTTTCATGAAAAATGGCCTGAAATTATTATCAATTTTTTTTGACGCGGCTTTGATTCGAACTTCATCCTATTTGATCGCTGACGAATATTCTACGCGACAAGTTCAACGGTGTTCAACGCCTTTGAGCAGCGGCGCAACTTTCCAATCAGCATTTTCGCCAAAGCGAAGATTTTGGCCTGCATGTCCCGCCGGGGCGTCGCCGTAAATAGAGCGAACGCTGCGCGTCTGCAATAATGGGGCCAGCGCGAAAACGAACAATCCGATCAAAACGGCGGCGATAGTCATTCGTTTCCATTTGACCTCAATCGCTTGAGGAAGGATAGGTTCCTTTGGTGGGATGGTTAGCGCCAGAATTGTGGCGAGAAGAGCATTTAGGATAATGACGCCTTCGGTAATCAGCCGGTTTTCATGAAAATATGAAAGCGCCTTCGCCGTATTGCCGAGGACGAAGACCCATAAAAGCAAAAGATAAGCGAGTTGGGCGCGGCCGGTCCATGAGGTGGAAAGCAAGGCGATAGGCTTACGGGTATGAATAACGAGCAGAATCAACGCCGCCAGCATCGCCGCCCCGGCGAAAAAATTGAACCAGGCTTCAGCGGAAAATTCCCACCAGGGAAGTAAAGGAGCCTTCATCATGGGGGGGACGGTGGATAGGCCGGAGACGATGGGCCGCGTCCAATCTTCCATGTTTTTCACCATGTTGACGTAAGTCAAAATCGGCAGCGCGAAATAGATGGCTAGTCCCTCCAAGCATCGCCGGCGCGGGGCTTCGTTATTCAGCGGGCCAACGCGCCGCAGCAAGAGCGATAGAGCGAGAAGAACGCCCAGGCCGTTGATAAAGCCATAGGTCTGCTCAAGTACGCTATGCCAGTTGGCGGATTGATAATGCTTCCAAGCTTCGACGATGGCGGCGTCCGTGACGATGTTGGGATTGCCGAAAGAGACCTCCAGCAACTTGAGCCAAACCCCGCCGGAAAATCCAAGGCCGCCGATAATTCCGCAAACGACCGAAGCCAGAAATACCGGCGTCATGCCGTTGCGCAGGAAATAAACGCTGGCCCCGAGGAACATGCCTATAAGTCCCGCCCAGTTGTCGCCGCGCGGCGGCGTCATGCGCACTCCCAAAAAAACCGGCAAGACGAGAAAACCGATATACCATCCTAAGGATAGATGCAGGATCAACGAAGCGCCGCAGCGGAATTTTCCATAACGATAAAAGTAATAGCCAACGCCAACCATAAGGCCGATCGACGCCATAAAAACATAAGCCCAAAAGATATCCTCCTGCGCGGATAGAATGAAGCCGGGCCAATTGGCGATCAACTGACTGCGGGAATAATGGCTCAAATCTCCTTGGTAATGAATCAACCACCGGCCCAGAAAGGCGGTTATTCCGAATAGATCGAACAAGGGTTTTAGAATCAATCCAGCGGCGGCGCCGAGGAGGGCGAATAGTGACAAATGCAATCCCCGGCCGAAGCGGCGATCGGCGAGATCGTAGAATAAAACCGCCAGCAAGGCGCCGAGCACGGGAATCCAATCGCTGTCCAGCCAATAGAGCGACATCTCATGGCGATGGACGGCGTTTTCCGATTTGGCGATGGAGGCGCTGATGCCGGGGAAAAAAAGATAAAGCAGCGTTTCCGCCGCCAACACCCAGCAGAACGGCTTAAAAAACTCCGTCAGCCGCTGGCGGTCCCATACGGCGGGAATGGCGGTGGCGGCGCCGCCGAGCGAAGCCCACAAAAAACCAATAACGAAAAGCGAATAAAATCCCCACAGTTGCGTGGCGTATTGGCCGGAATGAGTGTGCCCGATCACTTGCCCGTAAGAAGCCGAACCTCCGAATCCCCAGCCGCAGGCGCCGAAGAAGGCGAAATAGGCCAGGCGTTCGCGCCAGTCCTCACGCCCCGACGCCATGCAGACGGCCATCGCCGTCAGCGCTCCCGGAAGCATGGCGCCGAACTCATGGCCATAGTTGCCGCGTATGCCCCAACCGATGGACAGCGATAGAGCGGCAAAGAGAATCGCTGTTGGTTTAAATAGAGGATTGCGTTTTTCGGAGTTCATTTTCTTTATCCCCTTTATAAAATTTTTTCGGATATCCTTTTATGACTGAATCGGGATTTAAAGGATGAAAAGACGAACTGAATTTATATTCTGAAAATCCCGAAAATCCTGACCATCCCTATTCGGACATTTTTTAATCCACCCTTGAACGAATCGAGAAATTTATAAATCATAAACCAAAGAAACGCTATGGACTCTGGCTTTTTCATTTATGAATAAATCAAGGAAAGGATTAAACCTTGCCGTTTCAAATCGATTTGGAAAAATACAAAATTATCGACTTGGCCAAGGAAGTGGTTCCCAATTTGCTCGATCCCGGCGACCGGCCTTTTGTCATCGAGGAGAGCCGCTTGGGCGATGGAACCTATAAGTTCGATATCCGCCAAACGCATACCCATGTAGGAACCCATGTGGAAAGCCCTTGGCATTATTATCATGAGGGCAAGACGATAACCGATTTTCCCTTGGAGCATTTCATGGGGAGAGCCAGGCTGCTCAGAGCGGCGCCTTCTCCCGGCGCGGGAAGCATGACGCTGGCCATGATCCAGGAGCAATTGGAAGCGCATCGCGGCGCCTTCGAGATTCTGCTGATGCGCAACGATTCCGGAAAAACGCCGCTGCGAGTGGAGATGGAGGCGGTTCCCTATATTCGGGATTTGAAGATCAAACTATTGATTTTCGAAGCGGGTATCGAATTTGGGGAAGGCGTCGAGGACGGGCGCAAATTTCACGACCTGCTGATGAGCCGCGATATCTGCCTCGTAGAATTTCCCGAACAATGCCGGGAACTGGATCGCGATGCGTTCTACATCTTCGCGCTGCCCATGCGGGTAAAGGGCTTGGACTCGGCCATGTGCCGGTTGATGGCCGTCGTGGAAAGATATACTGGGGGACTGGGAGACTGGGGGACTGGGAGATAGGGAAACTGGACGCTATTTCTTAATGTCCCATTGTCTCAAAGTCCCCTTTATTTCAACGCTTCGTACAAAGCGCGGGCGGTGGCTCTCATATTGGTAAAATAATCCTTGGCCAGCGGATCGATGGAAACCACCTGGCCGCCGATGGCTTTGGCGACGGTCTTGGCGTTATTGGCGCTGAATTGTTTTTGCACGAAGATGATTTTAATGTTCTGGCTTTTGGCCAACTCGATCAGTTCGACCAACTGTTTAGCCGTCGGTTCTTTGCCTTCCATTTCGATGGGAATCTGCTCCATCGTATAAGCATCGGCAAAATAGCCCCAAGCGGGATGATAGACCATGAAGCGCCGTTCGCGGAGATTCTGGAAAAGTTTCGTTATCTCTTCATCCAACCGATCCAACTCGCCCAGCAATTTTTTCAGATTGGATCGATACTCTTCGGCGTGATTGGGATCGAAGGCGGCGAGCGTTTCCGCAATGGTTTGCGATTGGATTTTTGCTAGTTTGGGGCTTAACCAGATGTGCGGATCCTTGGCGCCTTCCTGCGCCTCCTCATCTTTTTCATTCGAGCCGGTGGCATGTTCGTCCGAGGGATGATTTTCCGCATCTTCCTCGTGATGATGCTCTATCATGGGAAGCAGTTTTATCCCTTCTCGCAGATCGACGATTTTCATGGAGGGATTGGAGCGTTGCAGCCGCTTCATTAAAACATCTTCAAATGGAACGCCGATGCGGAAATAGATGGCGGCTTTGGAGAGTTGCGCCATCAACTTGGGCGTAGGTTCGAAGGCGTGAGGATTTTGTCCCGGTCCCACCATCACGTTCGCATCGACTTGGGCATCGCCGATGCGCTCCACGAAATAGGCTTCGGGAAGGATGCTTACGAAGACTTTGATCTTATCCTCGGCGGCGTGGGGACGAATCCATCCCGCGAGAAATAAGTTGAAAAACAATAAGAATCCCGCTCGCTTCATTGGACTTCTCCAGGATGGGAATAAACCAATTTTCCGCCCAGGTATGTGCGAAGGACCGTCATGTCTTTTATCTCATCGATGGGACAGGTCATAGGATTTTCGTTCGTGATAATGAAATCAGCTAATTTCCCCGGTTCCAGCGAACCGCGCTCTTTTTCGGCGAAGTGGAGATAGGCGTTGTTGATCGTATAGAAGCGAATCGCTTCTACGCGGCTGAGGGCTTGTTCCGAGTGGATCGGCTCATCCACCCATTTCGCTCTCCGAGTCATGGTCGTCCAGATCGCAAGCCACGGATCGTAGAAGTTGATCGACCGCAAAGAGCCGATTTTCTTCATATGATCCGAACCGCCGCCCGCCAACGCTCCCGCCGCGAAGATGGAGCGCAGAGGTTGAAACCACGTCAACCGCTCCCAGCCGAAATGATGCAGCAGAGTGCGGCCGTCCAAGTAGAGCCAAGCGGGCTGGATGTCGAGGCAGACGCCCAACTCCGCCGCTTTGCGAACGGCCTCTTCGCTCATAAAGTTGGAATGGCAGATCACCGGACGTTTTTCGCGGATATTGTATTTTTCCCGCAGCGCTTCGCAAGCGTCGAGAAAAGCGTGAACCGCTCCGTCGCCAACCGTATGGGCCATATATTGAATATCCAACTCCATGCAGGCGTCGATAATGTTAATTAATGGCTCCTGCTCGATGAAACGCAATCCGGCGTATTTCGGATCCGTGATGCCGTAAATTTGACTGACTCCCCAAGGTTGGCGCATGAAGGCGCTGCCGGTCAACATGCCGCCGTCCAAATAGGTTTTGGCGGCGCAAACGCGAAGCAGAGAATCGCCTTGAAAGAGTTTGGATAGCGCCAAATCGCGCAACTCTTTCTTGATGTTTTCTATAGGTTGATTGGTTTCCAAATGCTGGGAAAGAAAAGCGCGCACGGTCAATGCGTTGTCATCGCGCAGTTTTTTGTAAAGGGCGATTTCATCGCTTGAGGCATCACGCTCGCCGACTCCGGTAATGCCGACGCGGTTGTAGTCCGCTAATAGTTTTTGCAGCAACTCCCCTCGTTCTTGGGCATTGGGCGTCTTTTCAGGGGATCGATATTTCAGATAACGGGTGCTGTTGCGCAGGATGCCGGTCAACTTGCCGGTTTGGGGGTCCTTTTCCGCGAAACCGGCGCCTCCGTCGTCTACTTTCCAATTCTCGTCGATGCCGCTCATTTGCAGCGCCAGCGAGTTGACCGAAGCATCTGGTCCGGTGCGGAAAATGACGGGATTCTTAGGCGCCGCCTCGTCCAATTCTTTGCGGGTAGGATATCGCTGTTCTTTGAGACGGGTGAGAAAAATCTGGCTGACGAAAATCCACTCGCCTTCTTTCAACGACGCCGCCCGCTCCTTGATGTAATGGAGAACGTCCTGGATAGTCTCCATATCGGGGATAGGGTGATCGTATTCCGCCGCGGCGGCGTCGGCGGGATGAGTATGGGAATCGATCAAACCAGGCAGGACCGTCTTTCCCTTCAGATCGAGTATTTCCGTCTGGGGACCGCGATAATTTTCAACATTGCGTTTGTCGCCCACAGCGAGGATGCGTTCTCCCTTGATCGCCATGGAAGATGCAATGCTAAAAGCTTCATCGACGGTAACGATTTTCCCATTGATCAGCAGCAGATCGGCTTTCTCCTCGCTCCATGCGCTGAGCGATATAGTAACAAAAAGAAAAAAGGCGAAAGGGTAAGCATATTTACTTCCGTTCATGACGATCGTCTCCTCGGCGTTTTTTGTTTTATAGTACCGATCGCGAAAAAATCCTTATCGAATACGTATAATAAACCTCTCCCCAGCGCGCTTCTACTCTGGAGGGGAAGCTTATGATAGAATAACGCCTATGAATCCGAAGAAGGGAAGGCGTCGCAGTCAATGGAAGAGAAGAAAATCGAATACGCGCCGCATGGCCGTAAACTGAATCCCTGCGAGTTGGAAATCGACCTCTTTTGCAAAGGTATCCGAATCCATGAGTCATGCGAGATGGATAGCGATAAGACGTTCTCCAAAGCGCGGGCGGGTTTAGGGAGCGGTTTGGAACTTATGGTTCCCGGTCCACATAAAAATATATGGCTCAATGCTCCAGTTTTAGAATATTTCGCTGTTTCCAGCCCTTACGAACTTCGCCGGGTAAATGGCGCTTATCGAGTCGTCCATACCGTCGATCAAGTTTCCTATGACGTTGTAATTCCAACGGCTCCCAGCTGGTATTCCCGCAAAACGTCCAGCGGCGTGAATATGCGCGAGATCGGCGTCATTCAAGGCACTTATCTCGGCATTTATCTCGGCGACGTCTGCCATTTCTGGCAAACCGATCCCAAGGAGAATTGCAAATTCTGCGCCACAGGCATCAACGTCGGCAAGCCCGGCGCCGATAAGGCGATGAAAACGGTGGAAGAAGTGACCGAAGTCGCCCAAACGGCGAAAGCGGAATCCGGCGTCTCCTTCGTTCATTTCAATACCGGTTACCAGAAAGGCCGCGGTCTGGAAGTTTGCGCTCCTTTCGTTAAGGCGATTAAAGAAAAAGTCGGCGCCTTAGCGGGCGTACAGGCGATTCCTTCCAAAGATCTATGGAAATACGACTGGGTCATCGATTGCGGCGCCGATCATTTTTCTTTTTGTTATGAACTGCATAATCCCGAATATTTCGCCAAATATTTACCGGGAAAAGAGCGCCTCATCGGACAAAAGACCTTTTTCAACGCCTTGGAATATACGGCGCGCAAGTTGGGGAAGGGAAGGGTTTCCGGTGAAATCATCGCCGGAATCGAACCCATCGAAGATACGCTGAAGGCGATCGATTACATTACCGGAGTCGGCGCTTTCCCTACGATCTGTATTTTCCGCCCGGTTCAAGGAACGGCGATGGAAAGATGGCCATCTCCTTCTTATGAAGATATGATCGTCGTTTTCCGTCACATGTACGAAGCGTGCATGAAAAACAACATCCCCGTCGGTCTGGTTCCTAACATCGAGGTCAGTCTCGTCGTGCAGCCCAATGACGCCGAATATTTGATTCAACCATCGCTGCGGTATCATTTCTACAAAGCGATGTTAGCCTTGATGCGCTATCCGGCGGGGATTTTGTTCCGAAAACAATTGAAGCCGCATCAAACGCCCGGCGATGCTTTCAATCTGCCGGTTCCCAAGGAATGTTGCTGTCAAGCGCATTAAATTTCGATGCAGTAAATACTTCATCATCATGTAAAGGATAAGCGTATTTATGGCCAATCAACGCATTCGCAATCGCGCCGCCGCCGTTATCGTCGAGGACGGCAAAATCCTTCTCGTCCAACATCATAAATACGACCGCAAGTATTGGCTGCTGCCTGGCGGGGGAGTGGAATTCGGCGAAACGCTGGCGGACGCCGCCCGGCGCGAAGCGTGGGAAGAAACGGGACTTGAAATAGTGGTTAAAGATTTAATATTTCTTTCGGAATCGATTCCTCCCGACGGCCACCGGCACGTCATCAATTACTATTTCTCGGCGGCGATTGAGGGCGGCGAATTGAAAATGGGCGACGATTCCTATTTATGCGACGTTCAATGGCATCATTTGGACGATCTGCCTCATCTGATCCTCTTCCCCAACGTTATCCGCGAATTGTTGGAATGGCTCCAATCCGAGGCGCGCGAGAAAATCTCCCTGGGCAACCGCTGGGATTGAACTCTCTATACTATGAATTCATCGGCTCCCGATTCCTCTCCATCGATGCGAACGCTTGGCGTATTCGATGTAGTCAGCATTATCGTCGGCATAATCGTCGGCAGCGGCATATTCATGATTCCCGCCTGGGTGGCGGGGCTGATGGGATCGCCGGGATTGATTATGTTGGCGTGGTTCTTAGGAGGATTGCTCTCCCTCGCGGGCGCCTTATGCTACGCCGAGCTAGCCTCCACGTATCCCCGCGAGGGCGGCGATTACTACTTCCTCAACCGCGCCTATGGTTCCTGGGCGGGATTTCTCTACGCTTGGGGACGGCTGCTCGTCATCCATACCGGCAACATCGCCTGCATGTCCTACATCGCGGGGACCTACGCCGCCCGCTTGTTTCCTTTTCCCCATGCAGACAATATTTTAACCCTCTCCGCCATAATCATCCTCACAACCATTAATTGCCTTGGCGTGCGGGAAGGAAAATGGACGCAAAATATTCTCGCCGCCGCCCAAACGATCGGCCTATTCGGCGTAGTCATTGTGGGCTTTCTCGTAAGCGCGCCCTCTCCCGAACCTCCCATGCCGGGCGGCTTCTCTCTGGAATCGTTGCTGATGGCGTTGATTTTCGTGCAATTCTGCTTCGGCGGCTGGTCGGATTGCGCTTTCGTCGCCTCGGAAGTAAAAGAGCCGGAGAAAAATATTCTGCGTTCGCTAGTAATTGGAACATTGCTGGTGACGGTTGTTTATTTGCTCGTCAACGGCGCTATTCTCCATGCTTTAGGCGTTCAGTTGATGGCGGCTTCTAAAACGGCGATCGCCGACGTTTTATCGCTCGGCTTCGGCAAGGCGGGAACGGTTTTAGTTTGCCTATTGGCGATGACGGTCGCTCTCAGTTCGGCGAACGGAATGATCTTGACGGGCGGGCGCATTTTCCACGCCTTCGGCGAAGATCACGCCTTGTTCCGAATATTGGGTACGCGCAACCGGCGGTTTCATACTCCCGCCGCCGCCATGATCGCGCAAGGCGTCATTGCTTCCATCCTGGCGCTCAGCGGACGCTTTGAAGATTTAGTAACGTATACGGCTTCCGCCCACTGGCTTTTCATGACCGCCATTGGCGCGGCTTTGTTCCTCTTCCGCCGCAGAGAACCAGACATCGAACGGCCTTATCGTACCTCGTTTTATCCACTGACGCCGCTGGTTTATATCGCCTCCTGCCTGTTGCTTTTGTTCGGCGCATTGAATTACGCCCGCTCCAGCGCCTTACTGGGTTTTCTAATAGTGCTTTCCGGGCTTCCAGCGTATGCTCTTTCCCAGCGCAGAGAGAAAATCCGCTCCCCTAACGCCGTCGATGTGAGAAAAAAATAACCTGCGGCTAAAATAAATTTTGGGTTGAAGCGCAAAAAAAATTCGTGTACAATAACGCCGTATCATCCCAACAAACTGGATTACCGGATTACCGTTTCAATTACCGTCGTCGGTTCAAGGTTGTTGGAAAGGCGCCGAAATACCAGAAAATTAGGGGTGTCATTCCAAAAAAAAGAGGTTATCAGTACAATGGCAAGTGGTCGGGTAAAATGGTTTAACGCAGAAAAAGGGTATGGATTTATTGAACAAGATGACGGTAAAGACCTCTTCGTTCATCATACCGGAATTAAAGGCGAAGGCTTCAAAAACCTTCAAGAAGGCCAGGTCGTTGAATTCGACATCGCTCAAGGCGATAAAGGTCCCAAAGCGGTCAACGTCGTAGCCGTTCGGTAACATCCAGTCGACGCTTCGCGAAAAAAAAACAGCCTGTTCACTTAGAGCAGGCTGTTTTTACGTCTTTTCTTCGATGCGCGATTCGTAGATTACGGCTGCGCGATCATGTCGTAAACTTGCACTTTCGTCCAGGAATCTTTGTTCCTTTCGATGAATTGCAAGTGTTTTTCCGCCGTTTGATAGAAATCCTGTCCCGCGCGGTCGTCAAAGTAGACGACGAGGGAAACGCCGTAGCTGTTATCGACGACATCGCGGGGGGTGCCCGCTGGAATTCCAACCTCGATCTTGCGGACGGTCTCGATCGAGCCGAGATAGGTTTTGCAATCGCCGATCAGTTGCTGTTTCTTTTCCGCTGGCAATTTCTCCTTCAGCCAGAAGAAAACCGTATGAATGAACGTAGGCTTGATTTTTGCATGAGACTCGCCGGTTTTTACAAATTTCTCTAATAATTCTTTTTGTCGTGGATGCGATCCCATCCATTCCACCTTGCCCGATTCCAAATCGTAGATCGCTCCGATGACGCGCATTTTTTTCTCTTCCAAACTCTGGCGAACCGTTTCGCTTCGGATTAGCAAATCCTCGATCGCGCGCAGGACATTGGCTTCGACAACTTTTTGAATCAACTCCTGGCCTTTTAAATCCGGATGCTCCCGTTTGACGCTCTCCATGGCGGGAAGGATATTATCAACCAGTTCGGGGATGCTCCCGTGAACATCATCCCCTTCCGCTACGGCCGTTACTGCGCCGCAATGGGTATGGCCGAGAATGACGAGCAGAGGCGTCCCCAAGTGATCCGCCCCATATTCGATGGAGCCGATCTCGTCGATGTCGCAAACGTTTCCCGCCACGCGTATCGTAAAGATATCCCCCACGCCCGCGTCGAAGATATGTTCGATCGGCGCTCGCGAGTCGGAACAGCCGATAATCGTGGCGTAAGGATGCTGTCCTTTGGCTGTATTATGCCTGCGCGCATCGTCTTGGTTCGGGTATGTCCTTTCGCCTTTGACGTAACGCTCGTTTCCTGCCTGCAAGAGCATCAACGCATGGTCGGCTGACAATCCCTGCCCCTCTTCGCTGCCTGCGGCGCTGTGGAAAGCGGGGAGGGATGCGCTTAACCCGGCAAATAAAAGCCCAGCATAAAGCGCGATGAGGGGTAAACGAATAGCGGTTTTTCCATTGAATTTCATGACGAATCCTCTTTTATCGTTTTTTTCTCGAAAAACATCGAATCGCCCCGTTCGGATACTACGGCGATGATTCTTAAGACAAGAGTATATTCCAGGATGTTATTTTTTCGAATATAAAAGAATGGGATAAATTCATTTTCGAGTCATACTCTATTATGGGAAAAATGAAAAGTCTTACAATTCGCGATAATTGTTCTACGGCTTTTAGCAGCTTTGATTAGAGTGTCAATCAAACTAGCCGAATGAAAAGAGGATGCCATGAACGATGTTTTAAATCGGACGGTGGAAACGCTCGCCATTTCGAAAATCAAACGCCATATTTTCCTATGCTGCGATCAAACGAATCCCAAATGTTCAGATAAAACCGCCAGTCTCGAATCCTGGAATTATCTGAAAGCCCGTTTGGAAGAATTGCATCTGACGGGTGAAGGCGGCGTATTCCGCACCAAGGCCAACTGCCTGAGGCTTTGCGTGCAAGGCCCCATCGCCGTGGTCTATCCCGAAGGCGTATGGTACCACTCTTGCACGCCCGCCGCATTGGAACGCATCATTCAGGAACATTTTATCGGTGGACGTCCGGTGGAGGATTTGATTGTAATCCAGCATCCCCTGCAACCATAGAGGCAAAATCGTCCTACCGTAACGTACAACGATTCGATGCGTTAGAAAAAAATGGAGAATCAGGCAATGAACGGCGGAAGAACCGGAAGCCCATTACCTGTTTCGGCAGGATGGAAATTATGATAATTTGTTATCATTCTCTGAGGGAAATAGTTTCATTGGCCCGAATCGTTTATATCCAAAATAGGAGTTGAACATGGCGAATAATCCGATTTCCAGACGTTCTTTTTTCCGGTCGTCCGCCGCGTCCGCCGCTGGATTGGCTTTTTCAGGCGCATTCGCCGCTTTCGCTGGCGACGAAAATCCACCCAATATAATTTGGCTAATTGGCGACGATGTGGGGCCGAAAGAGATCGGCTGCTATGGCCATCCTACAATTCGCACGCCGAATATCGACGCGCTGGCGGTCGGAGGCGTACGTTTTACGAACGCATTCGTCGCCGCATCGTCATGCAGCCCGAGCCGCTGCAGTTGCTTTACGGGAAAGTATCCCCATTCCACCGGCGCGGAGAATTTGCACGATCCCTTGCCGGAAGGCCAAACTGTTCTGCCTCGATATCTGGCGTCCGCTGGTTATTTTTCCGGTTCCGTGGGCAAGTTTCACATGGGCGCGGCGGCGGAAAAGCAATTCGACCGCGTACTCGGCAAGGTGGAAAATTGGAAAGATTTTTTGAATGAACGTCCCCAAAACCGGCCTTTCTTCCTTTCGGTGGGATTTATCGACGCCCATCGTCCTTTCGATAAGGGGTGCGTCGATCCTCCCTATCGGCGCGAGGATGTCATCGTTCCCCCCTACTTGCCCGATATCCCCGAAGTACGCGACGACTTGGCGGGATTTTATGATGAAATTTCGCGCATGGATCGAGTCATCGGCGAAATCGCCAGTTATTTGCGTCAACAAGAACTCTTGGACAATACGCTCATCGTCTTTTTCGGCGATAACGGCATCCCCTTTCCGCGAGCTAAGTTTACTATCTACGACAGCGGCATCCAAACGCCCTTGATCGTTCAATGGCCGGCGCAATTCAATGGGGGACAGGTTTATAATGGCCTTATCAGCCTTGTGGATTTAGCGCCCGCCATGCTGCAATCCGCCTCTCTTCCTATTCCGCCGGAGATGGAAGGAATCGGATTTCTGGAGTTGTTGACGAATCCTGGCGGCAGGGAACGGGAATATATTTTCGCCGAACGGAATTGGCACGATTTCGACGATCACAGCCGGGCGGTTCGAGACCAGCGCTTCAAATACATCCGCAATGCCTTTCCCGATAAACCGCTGGAAACTTCCGCCGATAGCTTGGCGACTCCCATGTTCGAAAAAATCCGCCGGATGCGGGATGCGGGAACGTTAACGAAGGAGCAGATGCTTCTCTTCCGGTCGCGCAGAGCGCCGGAGGAACTCTACGATCTGGAGATCGATCCCCACGAATTCCGCAATATTGTAAATGAAGATGCTTATAGTACGGTGTTAGAGCGGATGCGCCGGGCCTTGGATCGATGGATCGAGGAGACTCATGACATTCCTCCCTCCCGCGCTTTGCCCGATGAATTCGATCCGGAAACGGGAAAACGGATTCGGCCCCCGCATCAGGATCAAGCAAAATCCCAATAGAATTTCATTTTAAAATGCTATCCGCGATAGGCAGGTTTGAACGCGGCCATGACAGCTGAAAAGATTAAACAAACCTTCATTCCATACCGGCGCGCCGACGTGATCGAGATGTGCCTTCTAGACGGCCGTCTCAACGAAGAGGAGAAAAAGCAGTTTACGATTTTTTGCAATCTCTTGATGTTTTACTATCATTACGCGTTTCATGCGCTTCAAGAGCGGCTGAAAGATTATTTCACGCCGATCGATCCCGATTCGGGCGTGAAATTATTCCATCCGATTACGGAAGAAGAGGAGCGCCAAAAGGCGGGAGAATTCTTCAAAGATTTCGAAAAACTGCTGATAAAAGCCAATTTTAAACCTTTAAGCCAAGAGGAACTGAAAAAGGCCTTTCGGGACCGGTCGCTCATTCAATTGAATACCGAAGTCGATTTCGATTCCTTCGACCGCTATCTTTTTTACTATCGAGGATCGAAACCGTCGAAAACGACCGTCAAGCGCTACCGTTATTTTAAAAAAAATATCGTCTTCGAGACCCTGGAACGGGTCATATTATTGTTGAAATTCAAAAACCGCGATTACTTCGAACAGAAAAAAATCGATATCGGCAAACTGAATTTCCAACCGGGACGCACTTACATTTTCTATTATAAAAATGTTCCCAAAGCGGACCTGGAGATTGTCTTTCCCAACGTAAAAATCGGCATGACGTTGAAAGACAAATTGCTTTTTTTGTTGCCCGCCCTCGGCGTAGGATTGAGTACATTTTTTAAAATATCGGGCAATCTGCTGCTCTTGATCGGTTTCGCCATTTTCATGTTGGGTTTGACTTCATCGGCGGAAAAAATTTTCGGCGTTACGGAAGATCTGGCGAAACGCAGTCTGATTCCCATGGTCGCCGCGTTGGCCACCGTGGTCATCGTTCTGGGCGGTTTCGCCATCACGCAGTATTTGAACTATAAAAACAAATGGGTGGAGTTTTTGAATGATGTAACGCAGACCCTATTCTTCCATAGCATCAGCATCAACGCGGGCGTCTTCGAATGCCTGATCGATTCCGCCGAGGAAGAGGAATGCAAGGAAGCCATTCTTGCCTACTATCACTTGCTGACCAGCGAGAAGAAACTGACCAAACGCGAATTGGATCGGCGCATCGAAGATTGGTTCGCCGAGAAATACGGCGTCATGATCGACTTCGATGTGGAAGGCGCTTTGGAAAAATTGGAACAATTGTCGGCGGAGATCGATGTGGAAAACCAAGGAGAAACGAACGCGGAGAAAATAAGCGTACTCTCGCGAAACGCGTACGGAACGCTTTTTGCGCAACCCTTGCAAAACGCCTTGAAAATCCTCGATTCGATCTGGGATAATCTTTTTCAATACAATTGTTTTTTTATAAACAAATAAATCACAAGGGCAAAAAAGCCTTGTCCTTGCCACCCTCCACTGTCTTTTGGATTATTCTTTTTCCAAAGAAAGAGTCATGTTTTTTATCATTGGCGCAGGACCTGCATTCGCTTTCTCGTCCGGGTAAAATTCCACGGCGCGATATCCTGGAACCTTCAGGCGCGCCAAGTGATGGCCTTTAGGAAGTGCGAGCATAATCATTCCACTCATGATTTTCTGGGGAATTTGGAGTTTGGAAAAGAAGGGGAAATCCGGGATTTCCGCTTTGTATTCGCCTTCAGGAACTTGTCCGTTAGTGCTTTGAAGAACGATCTGATAGATGGCGAATTCAAGCATATCGATCATAACCATTCCACCCGCGCCTTTGGGGGGATTGACGTTTTCGGCGACGCCTACTAACGGTTTATTGTCGCCCGTATTTCCGCTTATGAATAAATCGAACGGTTCGTTGCTCATCCCCGGAAGAATATAAACGCCTTTTTGCTCCGGATCTGGTTTGGTTGTAACTTGTTGAACTGAAGCGCCTTGCATCAACATGACTTGAACCATTGGAGCCGTATAGGGCGCTCCGCCGTAGGTAAGGAATAGCTTGACGGAGCCTTCCGCTTTTGAGAGCGCTACTTCGACGAAAACGGAGGCGGCGGAATCTCCAGCATTGGCGGGATTAACATTGGCTGAAAATTCTTTATTGACGTAACCTTCTTTTGTCGCGGTGAGAGAATACTCGCCGTGAGCGCGGGGCTGAAGGGCGAATTTTCCTTCCTGATCCGATTTAACCGGCATGAGGTATTTGCCGGTGGTATAAATATCGGGATTTTTTAAGTCGATGCGCATACCGATTTGAACTTCGGATAGCGGCTCGCCTGTCGCCGCATCCTTTACGATCCCATCGATTTTCAAAGATAAAGCGTACAAATCGACGACATACTCCGATTGCCCCTTCTCGACTTTGACGCTGGCTACGCCTTCCGCATTCATCGGATTCGGCGCGCTCATTTTTTGGGTTGTGAAATAAAGGGTATATTCGCCTTCTGAAACGCCAAGAAAACGATAGATGCCGTCATCGTTCGCGTCGCAGGACAAACTAATACTATTCCCTATCATCGAACTCTGCTGCAATAAAATTCTGGCGCCCGGCGCGGGGGCGCCTTCTTTATAAACCGTTCCATGAATCGCGGCGCCTTCGCCGCCGCCAAAATCCACGCGAATGGTTTTGCCTTCTTGGACAGATGCCGGTTTGCTTTCGTTGCTTTGGGCTTTTTCGCTGTATTTCGTCTTGCTAACGAGGTATGTTCCTGGAGAGACGCGCTGAAAGCGGTATTCGCCTTTTTCATCGGTTTGGGTTTGGGGATAAGACGAACTGCCTAACATCTGGCTGATGCGGATATCTACCTTAGGCAAAGGATTTCCCTTTTCGTCCAACACGCGCCCTTCGATGGTTCCGCCCATTTGCAAATGGATCGGAACCGCCGTATCGCCGTACATGGATGGATCGATCTTGAAAGTAGCGGCCGCGTAATTCTCATGAGTGATCCTCAAGGTTCCGCCGTTCGAGGGAAGGTTTTCCATGCGGAACATTCCATCTTCCTGGGAAACGACCGAATCGGGCAAGGGCGAATTTTCGGCGCGGAAAAAACGCATCATGTTGTTGTCTTCGACTAACAGACCTATCGAAGCTTTGGCGACCGGCTTCTCTTCCGGATTGAGAAGCAGTCCGACAAAGAGTTTACCGGTTTCTAACTCAATCAGCGCGTTTTCCACTGTCTCGCCGGATTTGACGGTTACGGATGGACCATCGGATAAAGCGTATTTATCCGCTTTCGCGCGAAGTTGTTGAACGCCAGGTTCGACGTCTTCCAAAAGGAATGCGCCGTTTTCGTCGGTTAACGCTGAGAGCGTTCTCCCCGTGTAGGAATTGCTTTGTCCTACAAGAGTAACTTGCGCTCCTTCCACGGGCTGGCGCGAATCTTGAGCGATGACGATTCCTTTGATCGAACCGGAATGTTCCATTGTGATGCTGAGGTATTCGCCATTCATATCGTATGTATTTTGATAGCGTTTATATCCTTTGCATTGAACGGAAACGATCATTTTGTCCGCTTTTTTCAAACCTGTAATATGAAATTCCCCCTGCTCGTCCGTTCGCGCGCTGCCATAAATGCCTATATGATTTCCAATATTTCCCATACCGGATGTAATCATGACATTAGCGGTTACATTGGCCTCTTTTACAGGTTCATTGGATTGATTGACGACTTTTCCTTTCACTTCTTCATTAGCGTCGCTTTCTTCGAGGATGATATCCACACCGGTTTTTTTCTCTCCGGCGGTTAGCGTTATCTCTTTTCTGGCGACTTCTTGCCAACGCTTGTCGCCATCATCGGGGCCTTGAACAGTAATTTGATACGCTCCCGCTCCAAGGTCTGAGAAAGAATAATCGCCATTCTCGTTTGTTTTGGTTTCCTCGACCGAGACGCCTCCGTCATATCCTCCTAGGCGATTGCGTATCTCTTGATACATGATGTACATAGAGCGGTTTGCAATGGCTGTTCCATCTTTTTCCGTCACTTTTCCCGATACGGAACCGGATTCGGAAAGCGTTACTTCCACCAGCGTGGGTTGGTCGATTGGGCCGGGTTGGAATGAGGCGCTAAGCGTTTCGCCATAACCTTTCTTTTTCACAAGCGCAATAGATTGGGCTTTGGGGATCGAATCGATGACGGCTTTTCCTTTCGCGTCGGTCTTGGCGGAAGGACTGCCGTAAGTATTTTGCCGGTTCGAGTGAACCTTAACATCGGCGTCGGATATCGGCTTCTTGTCCCGATCGTAGACTTGAATCGCTGCGGCGGCGCCTGGTTCGAGCTTTATCAGTAATTCTTTGCTTTGGGTTTTTTCATTAATGACGATGCGAGAGAGAGGATCGACTTGATTGTAATCGGAATACGAACTGAACGTTACATAGCCTTTGGCCCTGACTTCGCCGATGCGGAAAACGCCTTCCGCTAGGCGGCGTAAAGTGAAACGTCCATCGGGACCGGTTTTGTCTTCTACTTGAATCTGGCCTTTTTGGTTATTTTCCGCCGGATTCATGCGCACATTCGCATCGGCAACCGGCTTGGATGTATCCCTATCGATTACTGTCCCTGAAACCACCAATCCGGCGGGAACCAAGGCGAAATCATGTGAAGGAGTACTCTCCGTTGCGGATACCGTAATATTCGCCTGACCGTTCAGATAATGATCCGGCGGCGTGGCGTATAGCCAATATTGGCCCGGCCGATTCAATTCCAGCGTATAGTATCCTTCTTGGTTGCTTTTCGCACTGGCGGTTTGCTTCGAATTATTCCCTTCTATTTTCAGGTTGGATCTAACTTCCGTATCGGGAATCGCTTTCCCTTCCGTGGAGCGGACATATCCCGTAATCCAATAATTCGCTGTAGTAGCGTCGCCGATGGATTCTTCCGCCGTTTCACTCTCTGCATTGTCGCCGATTGGGGTAGAATCGGAGGGTGAGTTTATGGCTTCATCCGCCCGCATCGAGAGGCTGGAGTCCGTGCTCGCCACGATTTTTCCATCAGAAACGGCCGCCTTATCTCCTGCATGAAGAGTCTCTTTTTCTTCCGGTTTCGATAAGTTTTTAAGTTCGACTGTTCCTTCTTCTACGGTGACGGTGGTCTGGCCGGGGGAAGTGTGGTTTTCGTTACTCGTAACGTAATACAAGAAAACAGCCAATCCAATCAAAATGACAATAGGTATAATAAGACGGAGTTTCATTATACTCCTCCTAAAGGATAGGTATATTGGAAATGGTTAAGATGATTTGTTAAATTAAGCCTTATAAAACATTAAAAATTAGTTAAGTAGGGTTGGCTCAAAGCGAAGCGTAGCCCACCATTTTCCTTAACGAGTTACAGAAACTGTGAATTTGGTGCCGATCACTTTGATTTCCACATCCGGCGTACGAACATAAAGTGTATTCCCCAACGCTTTCGCTACATCGGCCTTCAGCGTTCCATAATCCAACGCGATTACGATGTCTTCCTTTTCGCGGCTGGTTGACGAGGAGAGGATTTCAAAAGAAGAGAAGGGAGAAAAACGCAGCAGGCTGCCTTCATCCAACAACAATTCGGCGGAATGGGCGCCTGTTTTGTAATTAGTGCGGCAGTGGATGGACTTTTGCGTTACTCCGGGAGCATTCCATTCCACATGGTCGACGAGGGGATTCTTTTTTGCGGAAACGATCCAACTCGACGTTCCTACGATGGGATTCAAATTGATGTTGGAATAAACGATAAAAAGCAACAGAAAACTCGTTGCTCCCGCCACGGCGAAACGCAGGTAGGGAAAAAGCGGCTTGATCGGCGCAGCCAGCAATTTTTGGCGCAGGCGCTCTTTGTGCGCTTTGTTGACGGTGGATTGGAGGCGCGTCCGCCGCAGGAACGATTCCAATTTTTCCAAATCGTTAAACCCAGACATCACGCTTCTCCTTCAATCATGGCGGCTAAATCGGGATCTTCGACTTCGATCAAAGCCTGCAGCCGTTTCAGCGACCGGTGCAGCCGCGTTCTCACGTTGGTTTCTTGCAATCCCGATGCCAGAGCCACATCGCCGATGCTCATGTCTTCAAAATATCGCATGGTCAAAATGAATTGATCCAGCGGCTTAAGGCGGTTGACGAATTGTAGAATTTTTTCGCCTACTCTTTCCATTTCGATATTGCGCAAGGGATTGGCGGCGGTGGAAGCTTCCTGCGAATTTTTTTTCGTCATAACTCCAAACAACCGGCGCACTTTTTCCCGCCGGTAATGGGATACGAAAGAATTATGGGCGATGCGGTAGAGCCAGGACGAAAAGGGGATATTGCCGAGCCGGTAGGTCCGCAAACCGCGCAACGCTTTGATGAACGTTTCGGAAGTCAAGTCTTCCGCCAAAGCGGAATTGGAGCATAAACGATATAAATACAGGTAGATGCGATCGTAATACCGTTCGTAGAGCGGCGCAAAGGATTCCGGATCGGATCGCGCATCGGTAATGATCCGCGATTCCTCTTCTTTGGAAAGAGTGTTAAGACACATGTAATTCCTACAGGCCGAAACCATATATTCTCCATGCCGCATCCTAACGTTCTTTAGGCTACAACGCATGAAGAATATTCGTTATTACATAAAATCGATGTTTTTCTTGAGATAAGATCAATCCATTGTAATGGAATTTCCAGAAAATCAAACAAGAATAACGATAATAATTCTTGTTTCGGCCAAGTTGTTATCCACTGGCCTCTGAAATCATTCATAGTGGGGATCAATGCGCAGCCAGGTTAAAATGAACAGTCCCATCGAGGCGATCAGCATCCAGGAGGACTGCAAAAAAACCAATAATGGAAAAGAATTGCGAATAGGGACGCTTTCGCTATGGAAGATAACCATACAAATCGGCGATAGAACTGAATAGATCGGTTCGAAAAATCGATGATCGTTGCGCAATGCAAAAACTTCATGAACAAATTCGTTTAGGAATATAAAGCCAAAAAAAATAAAGAGCACCGATCCAAAGGAAAGCGCATAAGCCGTGATCGTTTTACGCGTCCATGCGGAAAAAAAGAGGCCGATCGACATATACAAACAAGCGGCGGCGAAATTGATGGCCACCGAACCTAACCAGAATCCAAAACCAATATGAGGATTAATATTTTCATAAGGATGGAGTAAAAAAATTATGGATGAAAAACCGTAGAAAGCGCTAAAACGCAAGGCGAATATCCATAATCCCGCCTGGAATTTTCCCCATAAAATCGCTTGTGGCTTTAACGTCGTCGTTGAAAGCAGATGCCAGGTTTCCCGGTCGCGTTCTCCTCGGATGCCGTTAGCGGCGTAGGGAAGAATAAAACAAGGCGCCAGCAGCGTCGCGATAATGGCGGCGGCGTAATGCCATTCGTTGATTCTCATGCGTCCATCGGAAAGATGCAAGCCGATCAGGAGTATCGATACGTTCAATCCCGCCAGGGCGCCAAGCGAGAGGATCAATCGGATATGCTTGCATCTCCACATCTCTCGCAATTCTTTCCATGCGATTAAGTCGCGGGACGTCATAAGAAGTTGAGTAAGAAATGGAAAGGAGTCGTAAGAAAGGATGGCGCGAAATTTCAATGTCCTGAAAAATTTCCTGCTTTTTCCGGCGTTGAAACGTTCGATCTTCCGCGCAAGCATCCAATAGCAGGCGCAGAGCAGAATAAGAATGACGCAGATCACGAATATTCCATGTACAGCGTAAGGATTCGCTTTGGCGAATAGACCCTGAGTTGATCCTAATGGACCGCTGAAAAATAAAACGGCGAGGATTATGGGCGAACAATATAAAAGAATTCCTGGATTATGCGGGTAAATGATTACGAGGAGAAGTATCAAGCCGACCGTATAACAAAGGGTGAAAATATAGGCCGCGGAGATGGAATGGATCGTCCGTTTCCAGGCGATGGAACATAACAAACCCCCCAGACCGCAAACGGCGACAAGTTCCGTAGCCATCCCGTAGATGAAAAGAATTTCATTCGGCGAAATGCCTCCCACCGTGGCGCAGAGACCGTAAATCGGGACGAGCGACAACATCAAAATCCAAACGAAGAAGACCGACGATAAAAATTTTCCTAAGAGTATGCTGGCTAGGCTTAGCGGCGTCGTCGAAAGCAATTCCCACGAATCGCGTTCGTATTCCAGATTGACGCAAGTCGCGGAAAAGAGGGGAATCATCAGCAAAATGCAAATCCCTTCCACGCAATTCAGAACCATAAACAATTCCCGCGCCTGGCGCTCCCACTGAGCCGTATTCAATCCCATGTTGAGCAGAAACTCGTACCAAATTAAAGAGAATACGAATACGCCCATTCCTAAGAATAAAAACAGATAAACGAAGGAACTTTTTTTCCGCAGCCGTTCCACCAGTTCGCGCAGAATCACGGGATTGTTGATTAATCGCGGGCGTTCGCGCCAAATCATCCGCAAAGTTGAATTCATTTTATGAAGTCTTTCGTCATCGAGGCAGAGTCCAAACGATATCCCCCGCATTAGTTTCGTCTTCTCCTGAATTGGCGGGAACGCCTCCGTCGTCTTTCATATTCCATCCGTAACTATAAATAACGCAGCCGCTGTCTTCCGTCCGGTAATTGAATGCTTTCCCGCTGAAAGGTTCGGGGGGGATTTCGCCCAAGGATTCCTTATTTTTTCGTTTTTGGGAAAAACATGCGATCCCCCCTTTTTATTCGTCGAGCGGCGTCTATTTATTTTTCGTTCGCCGCTTTATTCGTTTTCTCTTCTAAAGTCATACTCATAGCTCGCGAAAAGAAACTCCAATCGCGCTTGTCGTCTTTTAACGTTTTCTCTCCTCTTGGAGTCAGGGAATAGAGCCGGACTTTCGGACCTTTTTCCCGTTCCTTCCACTCCGATGAGATCAACCCTTCTTTTTCCATTTTGGGCAGGGTAGGGTATATCGTTCCTTCGCCGAAGGAAAACACTCCCAGGCTTTTTTCTTCTATGCGCTCGTTCAAACCATAAGCATGGCAAGGGCCGTCTTGCAGGACGGCCAGAATAATCGTTTTCAAATGGCCTTTCATCACTTCGCGGTCGAACTTCATGACTATACCTTATAATAAAAGGGATTATAATGCAAGGGTATAAATAGATAAATTTCGAAAAATGGGAAATGTGAATTTTCTAATTGATTTTTATTGACTTAGTTCTTTTATCTTCAATCGATTTTGATTTAAAAAGCCGATCAATTAAGAACGTGAAAGGATAGAATGAATGCGTTTTGGGGTGCATGTTTCTATTGCAGGAGGCGTCCATCAAGGCTTGTTGCGGGCGGTTAATTTGGGATGCGAAACAGCCCAGTTATTTCTCGTCAATCCCCGATCTTGGTCGTCAAAGCCATTGGCAGACGATGAGATCGAACGCTATCTCTCGGCGAGAAATGGGGCGGCGCGAGAAGTCTCGCCTATCGCTGCGCACATGCCCTATCTGCCCAATTTGGCGGCTTCCAACGACGAAATTTTTCAAAAAAGCATCATCTCGCTTCGCGATAATTTGGAACGCTGCGACGCCTTGCGAATCGATTATCTGGTTTTGCATTTTGGAAAAGGCGATAAGAGCCAAGGACTTCATCGGATGCGGGAAGGCATTCTAAGAGCTTATGGCGAAGACCGTCGCCGAGTATGCCTTCTTTTGGAAAATACGGCGGGGCAGGGAACGGAAATAGGTTCAAAACTACCTGAAATATCAGAGTTTTACTCCATGATCCCTCAAGGAATTTCTAAAGGCGTTTGTCTCGATTCCTGCCATGCTATCGCTTCAGGATATGATATAAGCCGTACCAAAGGATTGAAATCGCTTATGGATGAATTCAAGAAATACCTTGGTTTAGCAGAACTTAAACTACTTCACTTGAATGATTCCACAAAGCCGTTGGGTAGCCAGGTCGACCGTCACGCCAAGATCGGAGAAGGGCATATTGGTTTGGATGGTTTTCGACGAATTTTTTCTACGTCTCCTTTTCGTAATTTGCCTGGAATTCTTGAAACGCCGCGTAAATGCGATGAAGACGACATTTCCAGCCTCATGCTTGTCAAATCGCTTGCAGCACAGAATCGTAAGTCATAATTTTTTTTATTGACTTACGGCATAAAACATATGTTTCTCCATTCACACTCTCTTTTTTCCGTTTCACAAATAGAGTTCAATCATCCGAGAGTTTATAACATTATAATTTATCATATAATCATCTCTAAATAGCCATGATGGCAGTAATTCATATTGAAGATAATCGAAAAGTAACTCCGATCTCATAGGAAAAGAGGATTCATTTTGGAGAATTATCGCGTACATATTTTTAATAAATCTATATCAATAAGTAAGATAGAATAAATCATAACGTTATAATGTTATTAAATTATAATAAAATAACATTATAATATTTATGACTGTGGACGATATTTCATTATAATTTTATAAAATTATGATAATTAAAGATTCGATTGAATTGTATGATATGATTCTTCCTCCATCTTAATTGTTTTCTGAGAAAATATGTAAAATTGAAAGTAAATCCTGGCAAGAATTAGAATACGTAAATCCCTTCAATTGATATGATGATAAATAACTTGAAGTATATGGAGTTGATTTGAAGCCGAATGGTCTTTTCTTTACGTTTTTTTTGAGAAAATCAACGAAAAATCAATCCATTATCGTCTGATTGGACGATGGAATCTTTATAGAAATAGATAGAGATCGGTTAATGAATTTACTGATAGTATATTGAGTAAATTCAATCTTATAAAACATCTTAACTTGCTATTAGGAAATGGAATTGGCCGTTGGAGAATCGAGGATGATGGTTACAGGACCGTCGTTCACTAGTTCCACATCCATCATGGCGGCGAATCGGCCTGATTCGGTTTTAATGCCTCGATTACGCAGCCATAGGATTCCTTTCTCGTATAGGTCATTGGCTTTTTCGGGCGGCGCCGCTTTCGTAAAATCAGGGCGGCGGCCTTTACGGCATTCGCCGTAGAGGGTGAACTGAGATACAAGTAAAACCTCGCCTCCTATATCAAGAAGAGACCGATCGAATTTACCCGCTTCGTTGGGGAAGAGGCGCATCTGGCAGATCTTTTCCAAAAGCCAGTTTAAGTCGGCTTCCGTATCTTCATGCGCGACAGCGAGAAAGATAAGCAATCCCTTTCCAATTTTTCCTGCCGATGCGTTATCGATTCTTACTTCCGCCCGGCTTACTCTTTGAATCACCGCCCGCATTTTCCATCTCCTTGCAGGTTTCGAGCAGGGTAATTTTCCGCTCGGACAATTGGGTAATTGCGCCGGGCAGTTCTCTCAGCAAACGTTCCGCCTTGAGCCGTTCTACGGCGGCGATATATTTTCCTTTTCGCGCCCGGATGTTTTTTTCTTCTTTTTTTAGCGCCCAAAAAACGTCTGTGGTTTGCGACAATTCTTTTTCCACCTCGAGCAATTGCCGCCGGATTTCTTCTATGCTAAGAGGGGGGGGAGCGGTTTGTGGAAGTGGACCGGCTTTCGCCGGTTTTTTGACGGGAGGAGGGAAAGGAGAGAGCAGGGAAGGGGGATTAATTGCGGAGGACGGTTCCAGATGCATGCGTCCGGAAGCGAGAGCGTCCATCATCATAATTAACTGCGGAATGCGCGATGGCGGAGGAAGCGGACGGACCCTTGGCTTCGTTTGCGCCGGTTCCGGCCCCGACAATCCCATCGCGAACATAAAGCCTTGCCGGTCAGTAAGATAAATATTTCGCAATTGCTCTACCATGTTTTTCAGTTTGGGATCGTTCAAGGCGATTTTTTCCGCCTTGTCGAGCATGGCCTTGAGCTTGGCTTCCAATTGCGAGCGAGAATCCCTAGAGGGCATGGACGTTTTTTCTTTTCTGAAACGCTTCGGAAATCGTAAGGTGGATCGAGCGAAGCAAGCCCCACTAAATATCTGAAACGCATCTGTTTCTTCCTGACACAATCCACAAAAGCAATTGGGATGCTCCTAAAATGCTTCAATTACATCCCAGCAGTCGTTGTTTTCGAATCGCGATTATGGTTTAATAAACCAGTTATACGGCTGTTTTAGAGAAACTTGAAGTTTTTTTTAGAAATTGGGATTGCAAACTACTATGACGATAAATCGCGCTTCGCTTAAAGGTTTGAGTATTTCCATTGTTCTTTTCGCTGTTTTCGCATTGACGGGCTGCAAAGGGCCGCAGGGACCTTCTTTCAACGATCAAGTAAAAGAAGCGTTGAATCATTATTACAAGGGAGACAAACTCGAACGCAACGGCGATCTGAAAGGCGCCAGGGAAGAGTACGAAGCATCGATCGCCATTTCTCCCCGTCCTATGGCTTATTATAGCCTGGCTCAAGTATTGGCCGCTCAGGAACAATACGATGAGGCGGAAAAATGTTTGGATGCGGCCATCCGCTTAAGCCCTGGTTTTAAAGCCGTCGCCCAGAGGAAAATGCAGATTCAAATCATGCGCCGATCCTCGGCGGGTGAAACGCTGAAGATAGATCAAACTCCTGCCCCAACCGTGTCGGCGGAGCCGGAGAAAAAATCTGCGCTTCCACCAGCAGCAGAAACCCCTAAAACCAAAACAACGGCGCCTGCTGTGGAAAAAACGACGCCGGCGGAAGCAGCGCCTGCCTCGCCAAAGAAAACCGAAGCCGAACCGCTTCTCGATGCGGAAAATCAAACTTTATATAACCAAGCCAAGGATGCGATTTCGGCGGGGAATTGGCCCCTAACCGTCGAATTGTGCCAGCGCATTTTAGAAAAAGATCCCCAACAACCTATCGTCCTCTACAATCTCGGCTTTGCGCATATACATTTGAATCAATATGAAGAAGCGGAAAAGGCTTTTCGCCGCGTTACGGAATTGGATCCCGCCTTTGCCGACGCCTACAACGATCTGGGCGTGGTTCTGGAATACCTTGGACGCAGCGGCGAGGCCTCGCAAGCGTACGATAAAGCCATTCAAGCCGGCAATCGCGGCGATGCGTATTTCAATCTGGCTCATATCAAAGAGAAATCCGGCGAATATAAAGAAGCGATCTCTTTGTTCGAGAAATATCTCCAATTCGAAGGACAAGGCGCCTACGCTGAACATGCCCGGCAACGAATCGAGAAACTGCGCCGTATGGCTTATTGACGATGGATGCATCCGTTCTATACAACGATAATCCCATATTCTGGCGGGAAAATCTGCTGAATATTCTCGCCGGATTGGAATGGCGTCTTGGACAGATTCGAGAAATGAGGCGATCGCTATCCGAAATCTGCCGGGCAGCCGTTGAATTAAAAGGGCAGGAGTTCTTATTTATGTTTCGCAATAAATTCGGTTTAACGAAAAAAGACGCCAAAAAACTGTTTTACGATTACCACAGCAAAGATGCAAAGGCAGATGAAGCCGAAGAAGCCGAAGGGAAAGAACCGATTAAGCCGCCGGAAACCACCGATCAAAAAATCGCGATGATTATGGATTACATGCAAGAAACTTCCATCAAACTCGACCGCATCGAGAGCGATATCGCCGCCCTTAAGGAACAAGTCGAACTCATACTGAAACGCATCTAATTTTTTTTAAGAAAGTCCTCAAAGCAATCTTTTTTACACCGTTCAATGTTTACATAATATATATTATGCGAATATATGTACCGCCTATTTTCTTCCGGTATCATTCCTTCTTTTAGAACGCACCCGTTAATATAATGTTCGCTGGGATTTAGAATGACATAACATATGTTACGCAATTCCATCCCCTCGCCCTTTGGGAGAGGGTTAGGGTGAGGGGTTTTAAGTCCAACCATATCAACCTTCACCTAACCTCTCCCAATCTTGGGAGAGGGATTGGAAAAGCAGCAAATTCATAGTAAAACTGTATTCGTGCGTAATATGAGTGACATCACTTTATTTCAAGGAGAGTATTCCCATGAGGTTGGCAGCGCGCATCGTATGGTTCGCTTGGGCGGCGGCATTCTTTGGGCAAATTATCGCCGTAGAAAAATCCTGGGCCAAATCATCCATCGATTTTTCGCAGGAGGAAAATCGAAAATCCGTCCGCATCACCAATTACCGCATCGCAGCTGAAATCGATTACGATGAAGCGGTAAAAATATCGGAATTTTCCGCCGGAATGGATACCTTTCTCTATCCTGATGAAAAGAATTCCACGGCGGGCTGTTCGTTGATTCTTTTTGCGGATAATCCCCATTCGTCGACGCAGGAAATCGAGTTGCCCCATCGCTATCGCGCCATTCGTTCCGCCACGGACGAAAAGTCCGATGCGGCGGTAGGGATAGAAAGTCTGGATGCGGGGCAAGTCTCTCTAAGAAAAGTATTCTCCATTAAGGACGAAATATCCACGCTCCATATCGATACTTGCATAAAAAACGAAAGCGAGCGGATTCTGACCTTTTATCCAGCGGAAGCCATATCCTTCTTCGTCGGGACGGTTAAACCGAATTATTCCGGCCGCATCGTATCGCCGACGGATTTATATTTTTATGCTCCTTACGATAAAATGAACGCCGTTACGATTACACAAGGTCCGAAAACGAACAAGGAATTTATCCAAGTCGAAAAAGATTCCCTCTTTATCGCCCATTACGAGAGAGAAAACGGCGCAGTGAAACTGACCTCGTCCAAAGGATGGATCGCGGCGCAAAATGGGCAAAACTACCGCGTCACAGCGATAGAATTTTCTTATAAGAATCAAAACATCGAACCGATCGAATACAATTTACAAGTGCGGACGGAATCGTTGGAAGACAACGGTTCGCCGGTTCAAGCGCAGGTTGTTTTGGGAAAAGTAACGCTGAAGCCGGGAGAGACGTTTGAATACGCATCCGATTGGAGCAATAGCGCCAGCGGCATTCCCATTATCGAAGTGAAGGATGGCGCGGCTTACAATAAAACGCTGGAAGCGCTGACTACGGATGCAGGTTTCTATATCTTCGCCATCATGGGTATCCCCCAAGATGGCTATCTTGGCGTGGAATTTTTAGACGAGAAAGATCAAATCGTCAAAAGGCACGATTATCTCTCTCTTATCCTCGACGTAACGCTGCCGCGGCCGTCTTCCGCCGTCTCCAAAATTCCAACGATTCTCACCCACGAAATCGGCTTCCCTTTCGACGAGAAATCCTTTAAAAACGGCCAATATCTCATTGAATTGCAAAATCAAATCAAGAAAATCCGGCTGATCATGATGGATGACAAAAAGAATATCCTTCGCGTCATCGACGAAGTCAAAGCGCCTTGGAAAAAGCTGGATGAGACTTCGTCCAAACCTTGAATTCGATAAACTAGGGAGGCGGATTATGAATGTATTTGAGGCTATTAAGGCTCGATATAGCGTAAGAAGATATTTGAGGAAGGAGGTCGAAGAAGAAAAACTGATCAAAATATTGGAAGCGGCGCGGCTGGCGCCTTCGGCGAAAAACTTTCAAGAATGGCGGTTCGTCGTCGTCAAAAATTCCCAAACCCGCAAGGCGTTAATGCATGCGGCGAGAGAGCAGCCCTTCGTCGGCGAAGCCCCTATCGTACTCGCTTGTTGCGCCATTACCGACAACCATATCATGTCCTGCGGGCAGTTATGCTACCCCATCGATGTGGCCATCGCTATGGAACATATTGCTTTGCAAGCCGTGGATGAAGGTTTGGGAACTTGTTGGATTGGCGCCTTTTATGAGGATCAGGTTAAGAAAATACTTAATATACCGAGAGAGGTTCGAGTCGTAGAATTGATGACTTTGGGATATCCCAGCGACGAACCTCAACCTAAAAACCGGTTGCCGTTGCATTCGATCGTAAAGTATGAAAATTGGTGAAATTACTGCTAACGAATATCGAAAAACAAGGAGGATTGTTATGAAATCGTTGGTGTTCCCTTCCCTGATCGCCTTAGTCGGCTTGGCTAGCATTATCGGCTTTGAAACCCAATCGGTGAAAGCCGAAGAAACGCAAGATATTCAATCGTTAAAAGATCCGCAGGCTATCGAAGCGTTCCGCGAGAATTTTTTAAAGAACTTTAAACGAATCGGTCTGAATACGGCATATAACGACGCTCAATTTCTCCGCATCATGGTCGAGAGTTCGAGCGCTAAGCGGGGGCTGGAAATCGGTTCTTGCAATGGCTATGGGGCCATGTTCATGGGTATGGGATTCGAGCGCAACGGCGGGCAACTCGTTACTCTGGAAATCGATCCCAAATTTGTAAAAGAATGCCGGGAGAATCTCAAGAAGACCGGCTTGGAAAAGACGGTGGAATGCGTCGAAGGCGATGCTTTAAAAACGATTCCCGAATTGCAGGGCGAATTCGACTTCGTTTTCATCGACGCCCAGAAGCAGGATTACTATAAATATTTCAAGGCGGTCAGCCCGAAATTGAAAGCTGGCGCCGTGATTGTCGCCGACAACGTGATTCAATACGCCGAAGCCATGAAGGATTTTCTGGACGCTATGAAGAACGATCCCGCCTACGATACGGTCATCATCCAAACCACGCAGGAAAAGAGAGACGGGATGTCGGTGACATACAAGAGACGTTAAACGTTCGTATTCGCTCTATTTCAAAAACGATTCGCGGGGCCATTTTATCGGCCCCGTTTTTGTCTCAAAAACCAATGGCGCCCGTCAATAGGCCGTATATCCATAAAGAAAAGGATTCCAGGAAAAGAATCAGGCAAAAATAGAATACAATTAACAGAACCGTATAGATGAAACTCTTTCGGAAAAAAATATAAAAAAGAAGATATTTCATTATATAGAAAGTAAATGCGTAAAATACAGAGATTATGGGAATGGTCATGAAGCCCAGGTAGATTAAAATCGGCCCGCCTATCGTTAACAGCGACATCGTTGTGGCGAAAAACAATGAGGCCCAGGCTTCGAGTTTGATATTCTCGTTCCACTTACTGTCCGGTTCGCAGTAATTGACTAGCAGGACGGCGATGAAGATCGACAAAAAACTAAAGATGAATCCTTTAAAAAAATTCAAACTTCCCCTAACTGTAATCATCGGTGAACGGCGGTAGGAGAAATTGCCATCGAGTGAATCGCCTTCATCGTCGGTGAAGGCGTAATACTGGCCGGAAGGAACATAAAAATCGATCTTTTCCTCTTCCCCGCCCTGCTTCTTGATTTCGGGAAAGAAGACCTCCGAGATATGAATTTCGCAGGTATAGGCGTAATAAGGCGCAATGAGGCGGGGGAATTTGAAATGGATCGTTTTTCCGGGAGGAAGATTTCTTACGTCGAACCATGTAAAAAACGACATATGCTCTTTCCCCCACAATTGAATCGTTACTTTCAATTTTTCAATGATCTGGGAGGCGGAGCTAACCAACTTTCCGCTCACTAAGACGGGATAATCCGTTTTTTGCGCCCAACCGCTTTGACATTGCCATTCCACATGGGAAATATGAATGAATTCCCCAAACTCTCCCGTTTTGTTTATGATTTTCGCCGGTTCGGTCTTCCCAACAACAAAATGGCGGATCAGTAAACCGGAGACGGCGCAGAACAGGATAAGAATCGAGGGGTATACGAAGAATTTTTTTCTGATGGTTGCGATAAACAATTGGCCGCAGTAGCCGCAACGCCAGGCCGTATCCATGACTTTGGATTGACAATTGGGGCATATTTTTTTGGGGAGAGGTTTTAAATCCGATGTGGAACCGGCATCGAAGCAGGGAGCGGTGGAAACGATCCCTCTAACCGCTATCTCTTTTTTCTTTTCAGGCTCTTTGTTCCATTGCTGGATGAGTATTTTCGCTTTTGCGTGTTCGGGATTGACGGTGAGCGCTTTTTCCACAAATTCCCGCGCTTCATTTTCTTCTCCTACCTTGAGCAAGCAGAGGGCGATTTTGCAATGGATGTCGGGATTATTGGGTTCTTCATCCAATAGTCTACGCAAGAGGATGAGGGCTTCGCCGTAGTTGCCGAACTCGACGTGAATATTAATGCGGGAAACGATATCCTCCGGTTGCTTCATATTTCTTCACCAGGCGAATGTTTTCGAATCGAAACGCCGATCGATGGCATGAAACGCTTTGTTCTATCAAACGCTTTGAAAGTATAAATGTTGCATTGGGTTAGGATAATGGCGGAGGCGAATGCGTGAATTAATAGGAGCGAGACAGCAGCAGATTTTGCAGGGCTTGCTTCGTTTGACTCACCTTGCATTACCGGCAAATTTCTATTTTGAGAATTGATTATTCCCATATGCTAATGTGAGTTTATAAATAAAAACCCGCCGATTCATCAAGCGGAATCGGCGGGCGTTCTTCTAATTTCCCGTAAACCGGCGCTGGTTTTATTTTATGGCTTCCAATAAACTGCCGATTTTTAGGCGTTTGGTTTCGTCGAATCGAACCATGCCGTTTTCGAAGAGATAGACGGCTTCCAAGTTGGCGTCGTTCTCCTTGATCCATTCCGCCACTCTCGGCCCAACGAGCGACGAATCCTTCGTCGTCAGCCAATCTTTCAAGCGAAACAATTGTGGAGTTTTGTTTTCGGGTTCGATGTTGACGATCCAGGCGGAATTGTCGGTCATCAACAGGAAGAAAGTCTGGCCGGTTTTGATTTCCGCTTGGGGACGCTTTTCTTCCTGCGGGCGCATTTCGGTTTTGGGCGGGCTGACGATTCTTTCGTCCGCCGCGAATCCCTTGATGGTTTTCTTGCCTTTCCCTTCGCCGTACATGCGCGATTCCAATTCTTCCATCGTGCGAACCGTAACGCCGCGCTTCAATTTCAAAATATTTCTACGCTCGTTATCCTTAGCCCATTGAATTCCCTGAGCGGCGAGATGGCAGAAAATATTCAGTGCTTGGTTGTGATCGAAATTGCGGATGGTGGGCGCGCGAAACGTGCGGAAATCGGAAAATTCGAATTGCGGTTTGATTGTGTAGACATATCCGCCGCCGCCCGAAAAAGGACTCTTGAGTGTATTGAAAATGGACGTAAACACGTTTTTCGATTTTTCTTCCGCCTTTTCTACGGGTTTCGCGTCGCGGCTGAAGGTATGATTGCGATCGAATTCGTATACGACCGTCAATAAATAATGCAGAGTATTTTTACCGACGCCGTCGCGCAGCTCGATATTCGGATCGGAAAGAAGATTCGTAATGGCGGAGGCGATTTCGGGATCGTAGGGCTTCAAGCCAACGACGGTTTTCCCCGCAGATTCCTCAGCGCTGGCGGAAAAAGCGGCCCAAGCGCTAATCGCCATAAGGGGAACGAGAAAGTAAACGGTTTTTTTAAGGGACGCGAAAAACATTCGAGATTTCATCTCCTCTATGGAATGGGATGAAACGGCTAAAAATTCATCCGATTAAAATAATGGAGTTATTTCACATCAAAGATAATACGATGTCAATCTCAAAAGGATTCCCATTACGATTCAAGAACCAATACGCTATGGATATTCAATTTGGGAATAACCACCGTGAGAATGCCATTGCCCCACGATGATTTTATGTTTTCTTCATCTGGAACCCAATGAATTTTAGACGGTGGAGCGGGAACGCGCATCTTTATTGTTATGGGACCGATTTCGGGGATATGGTCAATAATGGGAAAGCGATTGGAGCGCGGGAGATTGGCGCAATTCATCAGATGCAGGCTGAGTTGGCCGTCTTTCGTTTTGCGCAGCGAAACATCCAGGCAGGGCGGCCCGTCAATGGCGACCGCCGGTTCGGGAAACAATCGTTCGGCGATGGCGCCGACAAAACGGCGCATGGATGGATGATGGCAGCGGAAAAAGATGTTGGGCAAAGGACCAAAGACAGCGCCGATTTTTCCTTTGCCGAGCGTAACCAGCGAAGCCGCCGCTTGCCCATCCTTGCGGACATCACGCGTGGGATATCGATAGCCGAGGATTTCCGCCGTTGTCGTTTTTATTTCTTGCCAAATGCCTTGAACGTTTACTACGCCGCCGGGCGTATTCAATTCTGGATTCATCTCACGAGGTTCGCCGATAAAATCCACGCCTAAAACATCCCGGAAAAGCCGGGCGCATTTTTCACCCATTAGAAAGAGCGAACCGCCGTTTTTCACGTAATCCAATAGCGCCTGTTTGAAATCGTCCGTCAGTTTCGGCGAATCGGGAATGACGACGAGAGGATATTCGCTCAGATGGGGCTGCAATTGATGTTCGGCGAGGATATCCACGGAGTACTGCAATTCCAATAGCGCGTGCAAGGCGCCTTCCAGGCTGTTGAATTCCCCGCCCCAGGGAGCGAAAACGTTGTCGGATTCTTCCCAGTGACTTTCGCTGGATAACAGCAGCGCGACTTGGGGAACGCTTTGGCTTTTATGGCTGACTTTTTGCCGCGCATGGCAGAAATCGGCCACTTCGCCGTAGGTATTGATAATGTCCTCCACAATATAGCCGGAGCGGGTCGGTTGGTTGTAAATCTGAAATCCGCCGCCCTGCATCAATACCGCCGCCGCTTCCTGCTGCAAGTGGATGGGCGTTTTAAAACTCCAGTTTAAACCCTCGCCCTTGTCGAAGCCCCAAGCCATCAAATCCCAGGGCATTCCTGCGCTGGCCAAATAGCGAGCTTCCAGCCGCGCTTTATCCACGGATAAGCCGGGAGAGTAATCGCCGGAAAGATAATCCAGCTTTGCCTTGACCGGCAACGGAGCGAAAGAGGAATACATCCAGTTGCTGGTGATTTGCAGTTTGGGGTTGAATTCGTGCAAAGCGTCAACCCAATGGCTCAGGTACTTTTCAAACTGATTGCGGTGGAACATTTTCCACTCCAGCCAATGCGCCTCGCTTTTGTTTTTGGGAGCTTCGCTAAATCCGGTCTCCTTCTTCCACGCTTCTAAGGTGGCGGGCGAGTAATCGAGTTTGGCTGCCCAGCATTCGCCGTCCACCCATAAGCCGTCTAAATCGTATTTGGAGGTTACTTCTTTCAGCTGAGGAATGAGCAACTCGTCCACGTAGGGGCCGAATGTACTGGTATTGTTGGGATCGGGCTTTCCATTGGCGTCGATTCTCGCCCAGTCAGAATGTTTTTCGATGGCGGCGCTATCCCACACGCCGGAGAAGTGGATATACAACCCTACGCCGAATTGCTTCGTAACCTCGCGCCAGACGGCGAGGGAATCTTTGACGATGCCGGGAGCGGGCGTTCCAACTTTCGTGGGATAACCCGCGTATCCAGCATGGCCTTTGCAATCGTATTGCACGTAATCCGGCTGCGTTCGCCGCAGCAGTTTTTCGATGTTGGCTTCGGAAAGTTCGGCGCCCAGAGCCGTATCGCTTTTGTTGGGATGCAAATCGAAGTGCATTCCGAAGAAGGCGTCCTTGCGCGGGATAATTTCTTTGCGGGGGAATTCCCCTTCCCCCGCGCACAATGCGGCGCATGCAACAACGAATATGGCTCCTATCAATAATTTGTGAATCCCTTTCATGACGTTTTCTCCTATTTGTTCGTTTTGAATTTTCCGATCGTAACATAAATTGATTCATCAATCCAATTGCGCCGTATTCTAAAACGCAATTTACAGGGATGGTATTATTCGATATGATTCGATGAAAAATATGATTCGGCGAGGAAGGGGATAAACGATGAAAAGAAAAAAACTAGGCGCAATCGTATTCATGGCGAGCCTTGGTTTTACGGCGTTCGCTATGACGAGCGAACCGAATTATCGCTCTATGAAATATACTCCCCGCTCTCAAGAGGAAGCCATCGCTTGGCAAAAGGAGTTGCGGGCGAAGCTGTTTCATATCTTGAAATTGGATGAGCTTATTGCGTTGAAGACGCCGATTCCCTTCGAGGCGAAAACGCTATTGAGCGAAGATAAAGGAAAATATACGAAGCAAGAGTTGGAGATCAATTCCACTGCTGGACGCCGCATCTCGCTCATTGTCACGCTGCCTCAAAAATCGGATTCGCCCTGCCCCGCCGTCGTTTGCGTTCACGGTCACGGAGGCAGCCGCGCCATTGTGTACGATGCGTCGTCCATTTACAAAGGCTTCGCAACTTCGCTGGCGGAAAATGGCTTCGTTACTATTTCCACGGAGGTAGGACAGCATGAGGTTTATGAAAAGAACCGAATTTTGATGGGCGAACGCCTTTGGGACCTAATACGCTGCGTTGATTACCTTGAATCGTTGCAGGAAGTAGACAAGAAGCGCATCGGCTGCGCCGGTCTATCCCTAGGAGGCGAAATGACGATGTGGCTGGCGGCGATGGATGAGCGGATCAAGGCGGCGGTAAGCGCCGGTTTCCTGACAGTGATGGATCAGATGGAACAAAATCATTGCCTATGCTGGAAATTCGAAGGATTGCGGGAACTGGTGGATTTCGCCGATATCTATTCCTTGATCGCGCCGAGGTTTTTACTTTGCCAAAATGGATTGAAGGAAGGGCCGAAGGATTTTTATGTCCCCATCGCGCGGGACGCCATGCAGGAGATCAAGCAAATTTTTCAGGATTTCGGTCAACCCTATCGCGCCATCCTCGACGTGCATCCCGGAGGCCACGAGATCAATTTGCCGGTGCTTATGGCTTTTTTCGAAAGAAACTTGAAGTGATGGGAGAATGAATCCACTGGTTTAGGATTTCGTCTTGTCTTCCTTTGATTCGAACAGCTGGCAAGGCATTCCCGAACTTTCGAAGACGGATAGATAGGGCGGCTTGTGCGATTTGAAATTGAGAATCCGGCAGCCGTAGGGAAAGCGCTGATCCCAGGTAATATAATAGTGGACGCAATTGGCGCAAAAAACGCGTTTCGTTTTGTCTCCGGTGGAACTCGTTGGTTTGTTCATCGCTTTGAGACCAATTTTCTCTTATTCACTGCTCTTTTATTATAATGAATCCTGCAAAAGGTTCAAACCAAATTCGGTTTGCTTTCCGTTTCTGCGCCCGTTATGATTTCTTTCACATTTAATAACAATCTAGAAAGGATTTCATAATGCCGCAAACCGTGGCGCTACGCTTGTACGTTTTGTTGTTTTTTCTTGTCTCGTCGATAGCGAATTCCGCCGATTTCGAAGAACCATCGGCCATCCTGCGAACGGAGGACGCTATCGGATTCGCCTTCAATACGCGCGGCTCGCTCGCTGTCGATTCCCGCGATCATGCCTGCGCGGCCTATTATATTGCCGACGACGTTTCCAAACCGCCCCAAAATCGGATATGGCTTATCGATATTAGCGGAGGCGACCCTTCTTCCCCCGTTCGCATCGACCACGCCCCGACTGGCGGAGGCCGCCATCCCAAAATTGCTTTCGACGCGGCGGGGATTCTTCACGCCGTTTGGCAAGATTACCGTCATGTTACGGCGGGGGGCAACTATATCGACAATGTGGAGATTTTCTACAACCGCCGTCCAACAGGCGGAGTTTTTCCCAGCGAAGATATCCGCATCTCTCATACTAACGCCGGGCATAAGGGCGATAACGGATTCCTGCCTCAAATCGCCATAGGCGCAAATGGCCGAGTACATATCGCATGGTATGATTTTACTGCTAGCGGCAATAACGCCGAGATTTACCTGCGCAGCAGCGGCGGCGCGGGCGAATTTCCCGATCAAATCGGCATTGATAATTTCCGCGTTACAACGATAGATTCTGCTGACGATCTCGTTTCCCATTGGATGCCGGATGCTGCGGCTCTGCCCGGCGGAGAGGTTTATATCGTCTGGGGCGTGCAACAAGGATTTCAGGGAATTTTTCCACTGCAAGGCCGATCGATCGCACAAGATCGGACGCTCGGCGCCATCGAAACCATCGCCGAACAAGGGGGAAGCTTTTTGGATCCTCCCCGGTTGGCGGCGGATAAGGTGGGAAATCTCGGATTGATATATACGATCCGTTCCGAAGGGATGAACTCCATTTGTTTTCAATATCGCCCTCGCGAGGGCGTTTGGAGCAATCCTGCTTTTATCAATGAAACAGGAGCCGACTCTTCGCAACCGTGTCTAGCATTCGATATGAATGGAACTGTTCATTTAGTTTGGCAAGAAGATATGGGCGGAATTTATCAAGTTCGATACGCCTTGCTCGATCCAACGGATTTCACCATTCGTTCCCGGAAACCGCTCAGCCTGAAAAACGCGGATGCCCGTACGCCAGCCATCGCTATAAATCCTATCACGGATCGGATTCATTGCGCCTGGATCGAGCGAAACGACGAAGGGGAAAGAACGATCGTTTATCTTCGCGAACAAGAAACGAAAGTTGAAGACTGGCGTTTATTCGATTAAGAATAGAAACAGTGGGGAAATTGGATTGACAGCCCCATTGCCGACGCCTAAACTCTACTTGCAATTCATAAGAAGGAAGCCGCACAGTTTCGCGGATGAAAAGGGAAGCCGGTGAAAAACCGGCGCGGTCCCGCCACTGTAACCGGGAACGAAACCTCGAAAGCCATTGCTTGCCAAAAGGCAAACGAGAAGGCGAGGGAGTAGGTTCCAGCCCGGAAGCCAGGAAACCTGCCTTCTTAATCAATGCTCAAGGCGATTAAGTTCGCCCACGGAACCTGGAGACCGATCGAGGAAAAGGCTCAGGCGCCATCAACCCGCCTCTGTGTTTGATGACTCCTTCCTCCCCTCGCCCCAACTCCATTGAAGCCGCCTTTATTCCGGCGTTCCGCGCGTACGAGGAGTTACGCAAGTGATCGCTTCAACGGGCAGACTGCCCTCAACCGCCCCATTCGGATTTACCCTTATCGAGCTGCTTATCGCCGTCGCTATTATCGGCGTCTTAGCCGCCATCGTCAGCGCCAATTACGTTCTATCCATCGAACGGGCGGACGCGGCGGCTTGCCAAGAGAACCTTCGCACCGTCTTCACCGCTTTGCAATCCTATCGGTTGGATTACAACCGATTCCCGCCCGCCGATGGCGCCGCCGATGTTCACTCCCAATCCAACCATACGGCTTGGGGTTGCGGCCCTTCCGCCAACGGCTATTGGAGCGGCGTTTCGCTTCTATTAAGCGAGCTTGGCTACTGTTCGGAGGAAGCGCTCTATTGCCCCGCGCTCAAACGCGCCCATTCCCGGCGCATCGAGGCGTATCCTACATGCGATGGATCGTCTCTGGCTGGAAAAACCGTTCCTCAATGGCGTTTTCTGCGGTTTGCCTACAATAACGCCGCCGCCGATGCGGGCGGTTCCAATGGCGGAGAAAATAATATCGAAACCGAGTGGAAATCCGAAGTCTGGCTTGTCCGATGCCTTCATCTAGATATCAGCGAATTCGACAAAGAACGCGCCATCCGCTTTCCTTTTCGCATCAAGCAGGACGAAAAAAATCCCAATCGAACATGGTATGGCGAATTCGAACTGACTGTTCTGGGAACCATCCGTCTGCGTCCCGTCTGTTTGGAATAGAAAGAGGATGGCGAACTTCGCTTTCAGCCAACTCTGTATAGCTTGCAATATCTCATACTTTCCTAATGCTTCAGAGAAAGGGGCTAATTCAGGCTCGTAGAATTTGTTTTTCGGATAAGCTTATTACTCCTCCCATATCTTTTCCAATTGAATCCGGATTATTGCGATTTATTCCTCTTTGGAGTGGATGGATTATGAGACAAAATCTAGTAGACTAAAAAAATTCCATGATTTTAGGATAACGTACTATGAAAATTCTTGTCGTAGACGACTATGCGGTTATTCGCAAAATCCATATCAATAATTTCAACAAAATGGGGATCATGGATATCGATGAGGCCGAAAACGGTAACGAAGCTATCGAAGCGGCGAATCGCATTCGATACGACTTGATTCTATTGGATTGGCACATGCCGTCCATGAATGGACTTGAGGTTTTGAAAATCCTACGAACGCAAGGAATTAACGCTCCTATTGTTTTCTGTACGGACGAAAGCGAAAAAGAAAGCATAAAATCGGCGATGTTGGGCGGCGCTACGCGCTATATAACGAAGCCGTATACGCCAACGCAATTTCGTTCGATCATGAACGAATTATTGGGTTTAAGAACATAAAGTTTACGAGTAATTGTATTATCCCCCCAGCAACTCAAGAGGAGCCGCACCGAATGACCAATCAAAGCTCGCCATTTCGCATTCTTGTCGTAGACGACGAAAAAAGCATTCTGGATATTTATTCGAACATATTCAAATCCAGCGGTTTATTGGATGGAGTAAAAACAAGCTATACTCACCCCGTTGAAATCGAGAACGAGCAAAAGGGCGCATTCGAGTTGACTCTTTGCCGGCAAGGCGACGAAGCCGTCCAAGCCGTCGAACATTCGATGGTGGAAGAACGGCCGTATTCCATCGTCTATCTGGATATGCACATGCCTCCAGGACCAGACGGCTTGTGGACGGCGGAAAATATCCGGCGGATCGATCCCAACGTCGAAATAGCGATCGTTACCGGTTTTTCCAAAATCAGCCTGCGAGAAATTACCCAAAGAATCGCTTCGCCCGACAAATTGATTTATCTGCGCAAACCTTTCCAATACGACGAAATTATCCAGCTAAGCCTCGCCTTGTCCCATAAATGGCGTAACGAAAAAGAAATTAAGTTATTAAATAAATCTTTGGAAATCAAAGTACAAGAACGAACCAAAGAAATTCTCGATATAAACAAGAAGTTGAAAGACGATATATGCGAACGGCTCAAAGCGGAAGCCGCTCTCAGGGAAAGCGAGAGGGAACTAAAAAAAGCCAAGGAAGCCGCCGAACTGGCGAACCAGGCGAAAAGCCGCTTTCTCGCCAACATGAGCCATGAAATCCGCACGCCGATGAACGCGATTATCGGCATGAGCGATCTGGCGTTGGATACACTTCTCAGCGAGGAACAGCGAGAGTACGTAACGATCATCAAAGAATCGTCGGCTTCTCTCCTTACGCTGCTCAATGACATCATCGATTTTTCTAAAATCGAAGCGGGAAAGCTCGACATTTCTCCTCAAGAATTCGATATTCGAGTCTCGCTCGGCGAAGCGTTGCAAGCCGTCGCCATACATGCCCATCGGAAAAAACTGGAACTATTGCTTCAGATCGATCCAACCATTCCCGATTTCCTGATGGGGGATTCCGCTCGGTTGAGGCAGATTGTCGTGAATCTGACGGGCAACGCCGTCAAATTCACGGAAGAGGGCGAAGTATTCGTCAAAGTGGATCGGGAAATCGAATCGGATGGACGGAGCGTTCTGCACTTTCGAATCCGGGATACGGGAATCGGCATTCCCTTGGAAAAACAGGACATTATCTTCAAAGAATTCCACCAGGCGGATGTCTCCACGACGCGAAAATACGGCGGCGCGGGACTTGGCTTGGCTATCTCTTCCAAATTAATCGAAATGATGAAAGGGCGAATATGGGTGGAAAGTCCAGCTCCCGGTGAAAACTGGCATTCAAAAGGCGGACCGGGCAGCCTCTTTCATTTCACAATTCCTTTAGAATACGAACCGAAAAATGTTCATTCCAAGCCAGCGAATTCCTACGAGTCCTTTCGCAATATCCCCGTTTTGATTATCGACGATAACCGGACGAATCAAAAAATTTTAAGTGAAATTCTATCAAGTTGGGAAATGAAGCCTTATGTGGCGGAGAGCGAAAAAGAAGCCCTCCAGATCATGGAATTGGCTCATCGACAAGGAAGTTCAATCAACCTGATTCTCCTCGACTCGGAAATGCCCAACGCCAATGGATTCGATCTTGTGGATGCGCTCCGAAATCGGCCGGTATATGCCAGCGTTAAAATCTTAATGATGACGCTATGGGGAGAATTATTGCTGGAAAACCATCCCCAAGACATGAAAAATATCTATCTGCTCAGAAAACCCATAACTTCCAGCGCTCTGATGGAATGCCTCCAGCAAGCGTTAGGATGGGAAAAGGAAGTTCTCGATGAGGCGGTTCCTTTTCCTGCGGCGCCGCTCTCGCTGCGAATCCTTCTTGCAGAAGACAATCCTTTCAATCAAAAATTAGCTGTGCGCTTATTGGAAAAAAATGGATGCCAATCGTTTGTTGCGAATAATGGCTTAGAAGCGGTTCAGCTTTATCGAACGGAAACATTCGACGCCATTCTTATGGATGTTCACATGCCGGAGATGGATGGATTGGAAGCCGCGAGGCGAATCCGCTCCATCGAAAAAGAGACGAATCGGCATGTTCCCATCATCGCCATTACCGCCGCCGCTCTCAAAGGGGACATGGAGAAATGCTTGGAAGCGGGAATGGACGATTACCTTCCCAAGCCGATCAAAGCCAAGGACGTCATGGACAAAATCCGCCGTTTAACTTCTGTTGCGCCGGAGGTCTGCCAGGCGCCGGCGCTTGCGCTGCGCATACTTCTAGCGGAAGACAGCTCTTTCAGTCAAAAAGTTACCGCGCGCATTTTGGATAAACTTGGATGCCAATCCTTAACGGCGCCCAATGGCGCGGAAGCGGTTCGGCTTTATCAAACGGAAGTGTTCAACGTGATTCTCATGGATGTCCATATGCCGGAAATGGACGGATTGGAAGCCTCGAGTAGAATCCGCTCTATAGAAAAAGAGACGAATCGGCATATTCCCATCATCGCTATTACCGGCGCTGCTAGCAAGAAAGATATTGAGAAATGTTTGGAAGCGGGTATGGACGATTATATTCTTAAGCCGATCACAGCCAATGATTTAATGGATAAAATTATTCTTTGGACTTCCCGCGCGCCGGGGATAGGCGCCGATGCCCAAACCAGCGCCGCTTGTCCGGTTGCTCGCGGCCTAGCCGAACCGTCTTGCGTCATAAACAAAGAATCCGTATTGGAACAAGTAGATGGGGATCTGGAGCAAGTGCGCGAATTGGCGGCAATGTTTATCGAAAATTCGAAAGATATTATGGAGAAAATCCGGAAAGCGATCAATGAAACGGATTTTGAAGGATTGAGAGAAGCGGCTCACAGTTTAAAAGGCATCGTCAGTTTTTTCGGCGCTCATGCGGCGAGAGAATCGGCTCTTCAATTAGAACTCATAGGCCGCAACGGCCAGAAAGAAAAAATGCAAAGCGCATGGGATTCGTTGGATGGCGAGATGATTCGTTTGCGAAATGCTCTAAAGGAATTGGAGTGGATTGATTTATCTTGACGTCATAATCCATTTTCCTTTTAGGAAGCGGATTCCTTCGAATGCTCCATCAGTGATAAGCGCGATTCCATAATTCGCAATAACTGCTTGGCGCGAAGGGCAAAAGTATGTTCGCGCAGGACGCGCTCTCTGCCCGCCTTTGCCACTTCCCGCCGTCCCGCTTCGTCGCCGAGCCAACGTTCTACAACGTTGGGCAGATCGTCCGCTGTTTCGAAACATGCGATTTCTTCCCCGATTCGGAAGAGGTCTTTAATGCCAGGCAGCGCTTCCGTTAGGAGAAAAGTTTCCTGGACGGGAGCATTCCATACGTGCATATTGAGTCCGCTGATGGCGTTCAGGCTATGGATCGAAACGTGAATCCGGCTGGAGCGGTAGACGGCGGCCAATTGGCGATAATCGCGGATAAAGCCCCGGCAGGCGCGTCGCAGCGGCGAATTGTCCCGTTCGCCTTCCAGCCAGGGACCGCTGCTTCCCCAAAGTCCAAGATCGAATGATGTCAATTTTCCCGCCGCTTTTCGGCGGTATAAAGCGTTGGCGACTTTATAAACCAGAAAAGCTACTTCAGAGATAGCGTTTTTTTGCAGCGGTCCCGGCGGGGGCGTTTCTGCGATCATGCGCTCCAGATCGAGAAAACGGTTGTCCGCCTTCGCTTCCGCCGTCTCGCGAACGTAACGGCGGTCTTCCTGCGCCAAAGGAGCGAGTGTTTTCTCGATGGACAAAACCGACGCGATGACGCTGACGCCGCAGGCTAACGCGGGATCCGCCATTGCAGGCTCAAGCAAATTCGCCGCCGTCAATAGCGGCTCCACAGGAACCCCAAGGCGGGCGGAAAGATCGGGAATATAATAGGGATCGAAACAGCATACAATATCCCTTGATGAAATCGCTTGATCGCCCGAACCAAAAACCGGCGCATCCGTAAACCATAATACCGTCGGCGCCGCCAAGCCTTCCCCAAAAGCGCCGTAAAGAGAACGGAATGTCCGATTGGTCGTAATCGCTGCATCAGGTTGACTGCCTAAAAAACTCCACGCCTCCGCCGATGCACCTCGATATTGGCCGACAGGAATGCGGCACGTCTTCACTTGCGCGCCGCAGCTCCGCAATCCATCCGCCAGCCCATTCATGACGAACGCCGTGGCGTGGTCTTGCTCGTAGATTGGCATCCATATTCGCCGAATCGGTAAATGTGGATGCTGGTAATATTTTTGAGCGTTGGCGTAGATGGATTGAAATCGCTTTTGATGAAGAGGGACGGTCTCGTGAAGAAAATCGTCGATTCGAGCATAAACGCCGAGTTCTTCCGGCGGCAAATGGCGATAGACGGGAAAGGCGATAAGATTGGAGCCGCCAGCCAGGCGCCGTTCGGCGTTCAAATCGTTCCATTGCCGTTCCCAATCCTGCCCTACGCACCATAAGACGAAGCCCGACGCCAGCGCCGCGTCGATTTCTCGCCGTTCCAACGTCCGCAGAAAGCGATAGGAATTCGGTTCGATTATCATGAGTCCTTGCGAATTGTTCGCTTGGGCCAGCAACCGTTTTGAAAACAATTCCAGCCAGGCGCCATCGCCGATTCCCTTGGCTATCGCCAAATGGCATTCTTCCGTCCAGTATTGTTCGATTTTCTGGACAATTTCCTCGGCTTCAAGACTGACAGCGGCATCGTCATGACTATTCAGCGCTTGTTCTTTGATGGCGTTCCAAAGTGAAGGCAAGCCTTCCTTAACAATGGCCATGCGTTGGGAAAATGGATTGTCGTTCATATCGTTATAAGTTTGAGGAATATCTTTTTCTCTATCATTCGATCGTTCTTTTTCGATTATAATAACAAAAACGGCAGTGCAAATCAGCGAAGGAGGCGAACATGGCTCCGCAAATTCTATCCAACATCAAAGGAAGCGAAATTCCCGCATCGTGGCGGGAGAAAATCGACGCCGATCCCGAACAATTTTATACTATCGTCATTCGATCCCAGGACGACGATCTCTATGACGATGAAGATTATCCCGAAGGAGAATTGACGGAGGAAATCATCGAGGCGATTCGGCGCGGGGAAGAAGATATCAAGGCGGGAAGATATATCGAATGCAAAACCAAGGAAGATTTGGACCGTCTTTTCGAAAAAATAGAAAATGATGAGATATAAAAGCCAATTCACACAAGAATGCTTAAGAGACATAAAAAAGTTGAAAAAGTCTTCCGATCTGTTAAAGCGCTTGAAAAACAAAATCAATGAAATCCTCTGCGATCCCTATCGTTTTAAGCCTTTGCGATATTCATTGAAGAATAAACGCCGAATTCACATCGGCTCATTTGTCCTGATTTTCAAAATCGACGAAGAAGAAAAGATAATAGAATTTATTTCCTTCCGACATCACGATGATGTTTATAACGAAGCCGATTAGCGACGAAGAATTCATCAAAGTAAGCAAAGGAGGCGATCATGGGGCCGCAAATCCTATCTAATATTAAGGGAAGCGAAATCCCCGCTTCGTGGCGGGAGAAAATCACCACCGATCCAGACCAATTCTATACCATCGTTATTCGATCTCAGGACAACGCCAACGATGACGATGAAGATTATCCTGAAGGAAAATTGACCGAGGAAATCATCGAGGCGATCGAACGGAGTTCCGCCGAATATAAAGAAGGAAAGGGGACACTGTGTCGAAACGAAGAAGAACTTGAGGCTTTTTTCAAGGGAATTATTGAAGATGATTAATTTCAATATATTTTTTACGCCTTGTTTTAAAAGAGACCTTAAAAAGTTCAAAAAACATTTCGAATTGATGGAACGACTAAAAAGTAAAATATCGGAAATAAGTAAAAATCCATATCATTATAAACCTTTGCGATACCCATTAAATAATCGAAGAAGAACGCATCTTGGCTCTTTCGTCTTGATTTTCGAAATCGATGACGAAGAAAAGGCTATAGTATTTCATTCCTTCCGTCACCACGATGACGTTTATGGCGATGACGATTAATTCCCCCCTTCCCCTCCCCTGCTTTACAGAAAAAAACCGATAGTATATCGTCATTTCTCGCAAGAGGATTTAATCCCTCCCGATGGAGTCATCTATGAAAATCGTTAAGATGGAAACGCTGCACGTCAAGCCGCGTTGGCTGATTTTGAAAATTCAGACAGATGCGGGCATTGTAGGATTGGGCGAACCGACGCTTGAAGGCCGTTCTCAAACCGTGGAAACGGCGGTGCATGAGATCGGGCGCTACCTGATCGGCCAGGATCCTCGCCAAATCGAGAAGCATTGGCAGACGATCTATCGCGGGACTTTTTATCGGGGCGGTCCCGTGCTTTCCAGCGCCCTGTCGGGCGTGGAACAAGCGCTATGGGATATTTTGGGCAAGCATCTCAACGTCCCCGTTTGGCAACTCTTGGGCGGTAAAGTGCGCGACAAAATCCGAATGTACGGCTGGATCGGAGGCGAAGAGACCGGCGACTATATCGAGAATTTCAAGCGAGGCGTGAAGGACGGCGTCTTCACCGCCTACAAACTTGTTCCCGTTCCCGGAATGCAAATGATCGAAACGCCCGCTCTTCTCGATCGCGTAGTCCAGAACGTCAAGCAAGTTCGAGAGGCGGCGCCGAGACATGTTGATATTGGTTTGGATTTTCACGGACGCGCCACCCCCGCCGTCGCCCGGCGATTGGCGAGGCTGCTGGAGCCATTCGATCCCATGTTTCTCGAAGAACCGGTTTTGCCCGGCGATGTGGATGCTCTGAAGAGCATCGCCGATAGCACCGTAATCCCCATCGCCGCCGGAGAACGGCTCTTCACTCGCTGGCAGTTTAACGAACTGATCGAACGGCAGGCCGTCGCCATCATCCAGCCCGATCTTTCTCACGCGGGCGGCATTGCCGAGGTGCGCCGCATCGCCGCTCAAGCCGAAGCGCGCAATATCTCCGTAGCGCCCCATTGCCCGCTGGGACCGATCGCGTTAGCGGCTTGTTTGCAACTAGCCGCCGCTACGCCTAACCATTTGATCCAAGAACATCTTTCATTGGGAGAAGGCTATCTCAAGCAGCCATTCATCGTGGAAAACGGCTATATCCGCGTCCCGGAAAAACCCGGTCTGAGCATTGAGTTGGACGACGAAGCCATTCAGGAAAAAATATTCGCTGGAGATTGGGAAACGCCGCGATTTACGCTGGAGGACGGCTCGTTTGCGGAATGGTAAAAAATTCTGAGACGCTCTAGTTCGAACTCCAACCGGCTTTGTAGTATTGTTCGAAATATTGCGATCCGCCGCCTTTGCGGAATTCCCAAATGTACCAGATATCCCCATCGCTCGCCACTCCGTTCGTGGCGCTGTAAGCCGTAGGTCCTAAGCTGCGGTGCCAATCGCCGCTGTCGCCGTCGGGACCGACAGCGTCTAGCAATCCCCATCCGCCATCCTTATTGGAGCAATCATAGTCTTCGTACGAATAAAACAATCCTTTGGCGAAGGGATCGATGGGAATGGAACTGAGATAAGAAATTGGCGTTGTCAAAGGCTTATAAATTTGACCGTTGAAACGCATATTCCCCTGCCCGGCTACCATCTTTATGCCGGCTTGTTCTGACGTTTTCCCGAAAAAACCGCCGTCCTGGCAGCATTGAGGAGTACCATCGCAATCGTTGCCGTCAATCAACCATAAATTTTTGTCAAGATGCAGCATCTCTGTGGCATTGGTTATGGTGCGAATATCGGACATGGTGCGTGCGATTTTGGCGCGGATTTGGGCGTTGAGAAAATTCGGTACGGCAATGGCGGCCAGAATCCCGATAATCGCCACGACGATAAGCAATTCGATAAGCGTAAATCCTCTCGCCTTCATGCTGAATCTACTCCTTCTTCATTCCCGATTGATTCCGCGCAGGAACCGGATAACAATCTCATTTTACACAATTCTTTTTCCCTCGCCCTTTGGGAGAGGATTAGGGTGAGGGATCAAGTTCAATATTATCAACCTTCACCTAACCTCTCCCAATCTTCAAGGATTTATAAGCCCTAATTAATTGGACTGTTGGGGGAGTTTGTTCGTATCTTGATGGATATTTTTACTAGGTTATTTACACCAACCCCGATTTTTGTCTAAT